>JACZXL010000013.1 GCA_022571635.1 Planctomycetota bacterium | reverse complement strand
AGCTGATGGTGATGCCCGTCGGGCCCTGCGGCCGTACTTCGCCGTCCTCGTCGATGTAGCGGACACCGATCGACGGCCCATCAAATTCCAGAACGGCGAAGCCGAAGAGCGCCCAGCGCTCGAAACCTTTCTTGATGTATTCGCGGTACTCGTATTCGCCGGGTTCCGGATAGGGATCGTCAGACCGGTGTGTCATGTACACCGGCACGCCTCCGTGGCCAACGCAGCGGCCGAAATGCACGTTTGCGTGTGGTTTGAACAGCATACAGCGATGCTCGTGACCCCAGAACCAGGCACGGATCTTCTCAGAGTCCAGCACAGGCTTGAGCAAACGTCGGATGGTCGGCTTCGACTTCTCATATGCGCTGAACGGTTGGTGGTGACTGAGAAGCAGACCGGTCTGATTGTCGCCACCGAGCTGCTCTCCAACCCAATCGGCCTGGGGATTCTCGAGAGTTCCGTCCTGCCATGCCGTGTCCAGGCCGAGGATGCGCCAGTGTTTGTTATACAGACTGAAGAAGCTCGATTTCTGCTGTTTGTAGAAGCGTGGATCATCGAGCAGCACGTCGTAATACGCGTGGCCGCCGGAGTACATGTCGTGGTTGCCATTGATTGACCAGGAGCCGATGGTGTCGCTCTCATCTTGCGTGACAGGCCAGAATGGGAGAAACCGCTTGCGATACTCATGATCCCAACCCGAGTAGTACGTGTCTCCCAGGTGGATCACATGTTGCTCGAGCGATTTGGCCTTACCATCGTCCAGCACGGCGCGGATCTCCTCGGCCACTTTTCGAGCTCGCGGTAGACCCGTTGCCCAGTCTCCAACGAGCACGAGGCGCACGTGATCGTCGCACTCTACTGGGGCGGCCGGCTTGGCGTTGAACGGATGTTTGCGCCGAAGGAGTCGAATCCCTTCAGCAACCTTTGATCGCACCCAACCAACATCGGTGATCGAGAACTTATTGAAGATCCGTCGGCCGGGCTGATCACGGAAGGGCTCGTAATCGCGGATGGTTCGGTTGGTCACCGCCACTTCGTCGTCGTCGGGGCCCCGGCGACCGTCGTCCGCAGGCTCCTGCTCCTCGATCTGGTCCGGCTCGTTTGTCTCGAAATGCTCGTCGAGCACCGATTGCACTATGCTGATTATGGGGTCGCGGCTGAAGAATGACGAGTCGTCCAGGGAAACCCATTCCTCTCCGCGCCGCTCAGCGAACGCGGGTTCGAATCCCGGCTGTCCGCTGGATTCCTTCAGCTCACGCTGTTCGGACTCGACAAGATGATTGAGAACGTCGGCATCATCGCCCGGATCGGCGCGTAGCTCTTCCAGGAGGTCCTGCGTTTGCTCCAGAACAAACTGGCGATTCAGAATCTGTGCGAGCACACACGTCCTCCTTACGAAAGCCTTGGGCGTAAGCGGCCCCAGCGCCCCCGCATGAAGGGCGGGTGCCGGTCTGCGCACAAACATACTTCCGGCCTTAGGTGCTCGGAGCCAAGATTCGCAGTAGAGCGATCCCAAGACCCTGATTGAAGGCAAAGCATACCAAGAACTCGGACATCGCCCAGGTGTCCCGGAAACAACCGCGCCCGGGGAATATAAGACCTGTCCCTCCCGAAAACTCGATCCGAGTGGCCTATCGCACTTCCAGGGTTATAGCACTCGGATTCTACTCGTTGGCATACATTGGCGATGTCCCCTGCGCAGGCGTCACCTAGGCAAGGGACACTGCCAGTTGATTCCAACGAGTAGGATGAAGGTAGTGTGGGGCCCGAACCACGATGGGTCGTAGGGATGGAGTTTTCGGGAGGGACATCCTCACAACTCTACCGTGTCAGAAGCTCGCCACTCGACCGATCACACACAGTCCACAGACCGTGCAACCGCCTGCAGATACCCGATTTGCCATCAGGCTGAGATTTGGAACAGGACGTGCTCCTGTAAGAACTCAATCTTCTCGCGTTCCTCTTGATTCAGCCATCCAGCAATCGCAAGCAATAGCATCTGCATCGGCGTGGTCAGCATGGCCCCCAAGGTACCGTTCCAAACACCGCGCCGCCGACCCAGATCAGCCTCTCCACCACGCCTTCATCTCCTGATCTGTCCACGATTTACAGATCGGCTGAGATTTGAAACACGACGCGGTGCGATCGAGCCAAAGAACTCGCGTCAATCGGGACCAAGCGGCGGCGTCTCGTCGTACGCGGCCGTGCTCACGATCAGCCCGCTCCACAAGAGCGGGTTTGTCGGTGTGATCTCCCGACCGGTTTCGCCCCGCATCATGTCGAGGTAGTCGCACTGAGCCCGACGGACTGCCTCCGCCGACGGGCATATGCGGGCGTGGGTGTAGAATCGATCTATCATGTATCGCGCCGGTTCGTCCGGAGCGCGCCAGAGATGAGAAAGAACAGTCGACGCTCCGCTGCGAAGTAGTGTGTGTGTCACGCCCAGAGCCGCGCCTGAAACGTGGAGGAACGCATCTCCACCCCAACAAGCCGACAGCACAGCGAGTCGCAGGTCCGTCAGGTTAAGTCGCGCGAGCGTATCGAGCGTCAACGTCCCGTTGTCGAGGACGAGACCGCTATCGGGCGACTCAGGTGAGAACTTGCCGTGACATGCGAAATGGGCGAGCTGGACCTCCGCAAGGGCGCGGCCCGCTTCTTCGAGACTCCAGAGGCGATGGGGATCGCTGTGGATCGCGAAGTCGCTCGCTTTGAGATGCCCGCAAACCTCATCGGCCTCTTCGCGGGCATGAGGGATGTCCCTCTGGACGTTCAATGGGACCACGATCAACGCCCGCCGCGGCTCGCCCATCACGCGAGGACGGGCGGCGTCACCCGCGGGCTCATCGATTTGGCGACACACCGCATGCGTCCGCACCAATGGCGCTTCCGGCCACCCAAAGGCGCAGAACGGCGCCGCATGCAAGGCGCCGTCCGGCGTGATCCGCAAGGAACGAACCTCCTTGCCGAGCTCCTCGATTATCTCGAAGAACTCGATCATGGTGGCGAGTTCGGCGAGCGCTTTTGCCACCTGACGATCGTGGTCTGCCCGACCGACCGGGTGTTCGCGCTTGATCACCGCCGCCAAGCTCTCGTGCAGCCGCCGGACCGCCGCGAGCAACTCGACCCGACCGACCGGAACGACACGCAAGAACCAGCCCGCGGTCCCGGCCGACCGTATGACCAGTCGATCCGGCAGGCTGTCGTAGCGGATCACGCCGGTGCTCGGCGGCAAAACCGTTGGCGTGACGGCCCGGACAAAACGCTCAGTGTCCGTGGCGGTCATCTGGTCCAGCTCCCGGACCATGTGCCAGTCACGCTCTCGGTGCTTGTCGATGAGATAGGTCTCCCGATCGCTCGGATTCAGGGTTGCGGCGATGGCGTCAATCAAGTCCGCCAACCGCTTGCGCGCCGACGGATCGTCCTGCCCCAACGACGCGCGGGCCCTGATGAACAAACGTAACGCCTCGAGTTCGTGCAGCCGAAACTCGCGTTCCTGCAACGGGGGGAGGACCTGCACCAAAATGTCGATCGCGCCCATCACCCGCCCCGAACGAAGATCCACTGCAGCGTCGATGATGTGCAGCGTCGCCTCAAGCCGCAGTGCGCGCACATCGCCGAAGTCCTCGTGAAGGTCGTTGAGGCAGTCGTTCAAGGCATCGACGTCGTTGGCGCCAATCGCGTCGAGCTCGGCCACCCGTGCCTCGAAGAACGACAGGAACCGAGGATGCAAGAACGACGACAGTACCGACCAAGACTCGTGGACGGCGCCCGGCACAGGCGCCACCCCAGCATCCCGATTCGACCAACCGCCCAGCTGCCCAACCGAATGCACCAGGTCGAACCCCAATGCGAGTACCGGACGGGCCCGCTGCGCATTCGCACGCTGGAGGTGCAGGCGCTCCCGCAGACGTTGGTCAGTCTCACCGAGTAGCGATTCGGCCAACTTAAGAAGTTCGTCGGCCGTCTCGTGCTGGTTGCAGAGGCAGCGAGCGCGGGCGAGGTTTGCCAACGCCAATGCGGTGCTGCGCGGCGAACCCGTCTTGCGATGCAGCGTCACCACGTCCTCGAACCGGACGAGCGCGTCGCCGAGGTCGCCCCGCAGGATGCCGATCTCGGCCTCGAGCTCGAGGCACTTCGTCTCGAGGCTGGCCGACAGCGTCCCCGGCTTCTTCCTGAGCCTATCGATCGAGCCCATCGCGCCGGCGAGATCTCCATACTCGCCCTGGACGGTGGCGAGTTCGCCCAGCAAGTGCTTGTCGAGCCCAGGCTCATCCCCGCTGTGGACGCGGCCCTCCGACAACGCCACGAGGGCAGCTTCGTATCGCCCGTCGGCCGCCCAGACGCGGCCGAGCGTTAGGCAGAAATGCGCGATAAGCGAAGCTGGCCGGGAAGCGAGGTGCACGACTCGCCAGCGGCGCAGCGACTCCCGGTCCGGGTCGCCACTGGCGACGAGCCGCTGAATCGCCGGGTCGATCTCCTCAAACAGTCGAGCCGCGACCGCCTCACCACTCACCCACGCGGCCTCGGCACGCTCCAACCCCGCGGCCAGTTCCGCGTCATTGACCACGGCGGGCTCCGAACTGTCGGCGATCGGTTCTCTTCAACACCGTTTGAGCTTCAGTCGAGTTCTCCCTGATCATCGAATGACGCCTCGACGAGGAAGTACACGTATTCGGACGCGATCACATTGCTGTCAGTCCTGCCCACACGATCCCAGAGCTGCGGCGTGGCGACCGGATCGCCGGCAAGGAGCAGCCAATTGAGATCGAGCCGATCGGGACGGGCCCGAGCGACTTCCGCGGCCCTGACACGGAGAATTCGCATCGCGCCGCTGTCTACGGCCTCCCGCAGCGTATGCTCGAACGTCGTCTGCATGCCGGTCGTATATGAACTCTCACCGGCGAGGTAGAGATCCGCCTTGGCGCTGATGACATCCTCGACATTCGCCAATCTGGTGTGTGCGACTTCCTCGGAGCGGTGAATCGTCCGAATCTTGCCGCCGTCGTAGCTCCATCGCGGCGGGGCACGACCGGACGCCATGCGGCGATACCGCGCATAGCGCAGGAGGGAACCGAACTGCTCGTGGGCTTGCTTGCCTGCCTCGGTCGCCAGTCGGCGCTCGAGCGCGCCGATCGCCTTCTCGATCGTGGGAGTCGGCGCGTCGAGGTTGAGCAGCGTCTGCAGCTTGCTGAAGTCGCCTCGCTGGAGATGAGCCGCGGCGGTTGGCCATTGGAAGTGCTCCAATTGGCTCCCGAGCGCTTGCATCTCCTCCATGAGACGCTTTGCCGCCAACGGCTGATCGCCCCGGAGATACCGGTCGACTCGCTCAAATCCGATTTTCTCGGCCGCCGCCCGCTGCGTCGGATCCTGCCAGATTCGATCGGTCTGCTCGGCTGTCGCGCGGCCACGTCGCCAGGCGTTTATGTCGTCGCCGCCCCGGCCCCCGGGTCCCTTGGAAAACTCGAACGAGCCTTTGGTCGTCCTGAGCGGTGGTCCACCCCCGCCGGCACCGCCGCCGCCCAACCCCGAAATCTTCTGGAGCCGCTGCGCCGTAGAGCCCATCGCCTCGAACTCAGACGTCGCGATGTAGATGGACTTCTCGCCAACGCGCGCGGGGATCGTGACGTCTCCCGTCAGGGTTGCGGATGTCGCTGTCGTTCCGTCCGTCGGTGGCCCCCGCGCGACGAGTTCGATCGGGCGTCGCCCCTGCACCGACTCGTTCAGTGGCACTCGGATGACGCCGTGCTCCTTGACAAGCGACCAGGCCTCGGCCTCAGAGAGGACGCTCACCTCGTAGTTGAAAATCGCCTCGTTGGAGCCGCCCCGCATGTACACCTGCTCGCCAATCCGGGCCGTCGGAGAGGTGTTCCCACGCAAGGTGATCCAACGGCCGTTTTGCAACTCAACGAGGAACGACTCGAAGTCCGGGAGCCGCATCACGGTCATCACATCGGGATCGGCCAGCAGCTCGATCGCCGTGTCACCGGGCGTCTCGCTCGCGCGGCGTACGAGCCGGCGCATGGTGACGGTCTCGCGGGGCCGAAACTGGACCCGGACCACCCCATCCACCACCTCGACACGCGTTTCGCTCCGCGCGATCGCCGTTAAGTTCTTGCCTTGGACTGTGTCCGTGCGAACAAGCGTGCCGCCAACCCGGCGACAGCTTGTCTGAAATGCGCTCGCGGCAAGCTCGGCGTCCACCGCGCGTGAGAGTGCGCCGGGGCGCAGCGTGGTCGTCGTCGCGCCGTTAGCGAGCTGGACACGCGTGCCGTCCATCGCCGTGAAGTTGACCCGCCCACCCGATTTCTTCACAGACTCCGCCAGGAGTCCGGGCCGTCCGGCATGCCTCGGGAGCGCCCCCGGGGCAATCGGCTTGATCCGCGCGATCCCGCTCCGCGACGGCAATGACACGCCGCCGGACAGGACCATCCAGTTGTCAAACTGGGTGTACGGGCTTGAGCGGAGTAACGGCAACGCCTCCGTCGTCGATCCACGATAGCCCCGCCCATGAAACCCGACCGAGGTCCAGTCGTGAAAGGCCAGCGTCGTACCGTTCGCCTGCGCCCAATCCGCAAACCAATGGTCTCGCTCGACGTCGACGGTCGAGAGGAAACTCAGCCGGTCGAAATGCCCAAGGTCTCCGATCCACGCGAGCAAGACGCCCCACTTCATGATGGCGTTGAGACGCTGGTACTGCGGCTCGTAAAGCGCGACTTCCTCATAGTGGTCGTTCCACCATCCGAGGAAGGCGGCCGAACTTGCCGCCGCTTCCGTCTCCTGACCTGGCGCCAGCGGGTTCGACGACGCGGCGTAGACCCGTGTTGCATAGCGCCCCATCGACAGGCGATTCGTGGAGCCCTCCTTGCCAACCCGTATCCCCCGCGACTGATGCCCGAACCACAGACGCGTGTTCGGCAGTTCCAGAGCCTCCTGCGCAAATACCGGGGACAGACGCTGCGCCGTCATCGGAATGAAATCGTCGATGGTCTTGGTCGGCGTGCTCCCCTCGAAGTCGATGGCCCACAGTTTGGCGAGAAGATCCGTGTAGAAGAGGACCATCCCCACGGTCGTTCCCTGGAGGAGCGCACCGTCGTAACGAGCCGCCTGGAACTGGTACTCGCGTTCGGACGTATCGCGAATCTGCTCGGCCAGGAAGGCGGACTCCTCGTACGGAAGACTGCCGAGCCGATCGATCATCTGGAGGACCGGCAGCTCGTTGCGGTCGCCGAGCGCGCCGGCAACGTCCTCAAGCTCGCTTACCGCCAAGGGTCCTCCATCGCTGCTCGCCAACTCCTTGAACGTGGACACGGCGTCCTGCAGATCCGACCGAAATACATACCCGTCTCGATCACCGGCCCGATCGAGGTCAATGAGCACGAGCATCAGCAGGGAAGCGGTGTCGGCGTTGCCCAGAAGGGCGGCAAACTGAGCGACGATGGAGAGACCGTTGCGCCATTCCTCACCGGCCGCCGCGTCTCCTTCTCGCAGAGCCGTGGCCAGTAACCGAAGCGTCGTGGGCGCCAGTGGATCGTCACCATCCTCGCGCTCGACCGCGGCCACAAGCTCCTCGAGCCCGCGGCGGGCTGCCTCGGCGTCGATCTCGCGGAACGGCATCATCGCCTGGACGAGATCACCGTGAAGTCTCACGGCGATCTCAGAACCCGCGGCCTCAAGTTGGCCCAGCAAGTCATCGAAGGGCTTCGCGTCGCCACCGGCGGCGGCATCTGCCGCCGTGACCAGCGCCCGACGAACGGCCGAGAACGAGTTGCCGGCGAGCAAGCGACGGATATCGGTCGCGAGGCTCCGGATCGACCAGGCGAACCCGCGGAGGTCGGTCTCACCTTCACGATCAAGCGTCTGGCGGTCGTCGGCCAGCAGTTCCCGCACTCCCGTCGCCAGAAGTCGATCCGTGGGGACGGCGGCGGCCCATTCCTCGTACGCGGCGGCTGAGCTGTCGGCCCTTACCCGTGTGGCCACATTGTTCAGGGCCGTGGCGAGCTGCTCAAGCTCAGCCCACTCGCGCTCGACCCCCGCGAGCATCTCCTGTGCCCTAACCCGACGCTCGACACCCATCCCTTCGGCGCGGACGGCCGTCCCCAAGATCCGGATGGCAAGGGCGTCGCCGGGCTTGCCGTGGACGCCGTCGATCTCATCGTGCAGTCTGGCAAGCGTGCCGGCGTCCAGGGTGTCGCCTTGCATCGCCGCGCGGACCAGCTCTAGCGCGTCGGTTTCGTCGCGCAAATGGTCAATCTCGTCGGCCAGGACGTCGAGATACGTCGCAAGCGTCGCATCGTCTGGGGGGCTTAATCCGCGAGACGCTTTCTCCGCCGCCGAGAACACCCGCGCAAGTGACGCGCCAATGACACTGGAGCGTTGTCCACCAAGATTTTCAAGGGAATCCCAGAACGGGTCCATCTCGCCTTGCTCGAGGTTGGCGAGGATCGCGGACCATTCCGCCTCGCTCTCAGCCAGGAGCGTTCCTTCCTCGAGCCGCATCAGGTCCGCCGCGAGCCCCTTCACGAACATGGCGAGCCCGTCATAGTTGAAGGCCGGATCCAGGGAGAACCCGGTCCCCTCGACGATGCCCTCCTCCTGCCAGGTCTTGCCCCACTCGGCCCTCAGCCGTTCGGCGTCGGTTTCGTGCCGAGCCACGACGCGTTCCGCTTGGGCGGTGTTAAGCTGTTCCAGCGCGTCCGCCTCGGCCTGCAGCTCCGTACGCGACCTAGAACCGAGCTGACGGTTGAGACGATCGATGCCCGCCTGATAGCGCCTGTCGATGGCCTCCAATTCGTTCTCGGCTTTCTGCTGTAGCTGAGTGAACGCGGCGTCCGACTCGGCCTCGAAAACGGCGAGCTTCTTCTGAACTTGGTTCTCCGCTTGCCACAAGGCCGCGACATGCTCAAGCTCGACGCCGAGGAAGCCATCGACCGCGCGGCCACCGAGGACGAGCCGACCGGCGCGAGTCTCCACGTAGGTGACGTCGTCTGTCCGCTCAATGAATCCGCGAAGATCGTCAAGCGAGGCGATCGTTGTTTCGAAGTAGCCGTGCTGGCCGTTCTCGAAGAAGTCCAGGGCCGAGACCGAAGGTTGCCGGACAATGCCGGCGCGCCGCCGGTCGTCCGCGATCTTGTACTCAAACAAGGTGAGACGCGCCGGCTTGACGTCGTGGTTCTTCCGCTGCTCGTCGAGGACCGCCGCCAGGAGCCGCTCCCGTTCCTTCGCCGGCAGGCCGCCGGGGATTAACGCAATGACGACGTCGTCCTTGATCATCCGGGAGCGTGCCGGGCCGTGCTCGAACCGGATCGCCGATCGCTCGAAGCCGTCACGCCATGCCGGTAGATCATGGACGACCTCATTCAGCTCCTCGATCGTTAACCCCGCGTCGTTGAGCACGGCGAGGAGCATCCAATCACGAAGCTGGTCGAGGTGCTCCCGGGGCGTGAACGTGGCCAGATGCACGTCATCGCAGTCGAACGCGATCTCGACCGGCGTCTTCGGAGGGAACACGGCGAACTGCTCATCGGTCGGCGTCGGCGGCGGTGTGTCCGGGACGTGCGTCCGATTCGACTCGCGCGGCTGCGCCTGTTCGGCATCGTCGCCCCCCCCGCAACCCGGAAGGAAAAGGAAGAGGCTCGCCGCCACGAGAATCGCCGTCGGCGCAAATGCAAGCACAACTCGGTTCATGGCTCTGTCCTTTTGTTTTTTCTCCACGCGACCCCAGAGACCTCCGGCGTCGGCACGCGGCATGCTCTAGGTCCTCCGCGAACATCCCGCGGTGACGCGCCACACCTTATGCACTCTGAAGAGGCGGATGAATTCGTTAAAGTTACGACAAAGAGCTCGAAATGCCAAATCAGAGTTCGATCGTGGCTCGACGATCGCCCGCGTTGCGAACCGTCTGCATCAGTCGAGCGCGGCATCATACTTTCTCCGGATCGTCTCCAAGACGACGGGGCGGTACCGAGCCATGACGTCCATAACGGTGAGATCAATGATCCCTCTGCGGTGGTGCCGCTGGATACCGATGATCACCCGAATCTCGACCCCTTCCTCTTTTTGGTCCGTGACACGCCGCAGCTCTGCGTGCCCTTGCATTAGTAGTTTGACATCATCGGCGGTTGCCCGATACCAGCCCTCAGGGTAATCCACCACTTTGGCCTTGACGCGCCCGAGCCTCACACTGAGTGTCTGGACGGGGTCATCCGGCACGATCTCGTAGAACGCGCCGATCACGACGGTTTGCCTCACCGACTCGTATTTCTCCTTGTCCTCATTTGAGGATCGACGGGGCAACGGAACAAGCGGCGTCCCGCGCACCTCCCGCGGATTCGCGGGTTCCAACTCGCGTGAAACCGGCGGGAGGTGTGGGGTGGCTCGCAACGAAGACACGCCCAGACCCACCACCGGGACGGGGTCTGTCTGAACCAACACAAAACGAAGCAAAGCCAGGGCCCCGACAATCTCGAGCGCAGCGAGAATACCCAGACCCCAGACGGCCGAGCGTATGTGCGTCGGTGGCCGATGGAATCCCGCGGTCGCCTCGCGCCGCGGCGCAGGGCCGTTGTGATCGGGCTTGACAATGTCGATCAAATACTTCTGAAGCTCATCAAGACTGCGTGGGCCCCGCGCCTTGGCGATCGCAAGAATCTCAAGGCCCCGCTCCACCGTCGAGCCGTTACTCAGTTCGCTCTCGTTGATTCGCATCCGGTCCCTCAGCACCGCGAGCTGGGCCGAAGTCCCGATCCGCTCGATCAGCGCCAGACAGTCCTGATGTAGCTGCGAAGTCATTGGCGTGGGGTATGTGACGAGGAAAGGTTCGGCAACTTCACTTGCGCACCTCTTCAGGTCTCAGGATCGCACCATCGCGATTGGTGATTCTGGGCACGGCGGAGTCCGGAAGACCCTCGAGGTCGATCTCGTTGCAGCCGAGAAGAAAGGCCGTCTCGAACGGCTCCCCGAAGGCCAGACCCCGATAAAAGCCTCCGGAAAAACGCAGCGCGGAATCATCACCAATTCTCTGGGACATTCCGATGACGCATTCAACCAGGTCGGCCAGGGCCTGTGCCCTTTCGATAGTGTAACAGGCGTTGAGCACGATGCATTCCGGGAATCGGCGCTCGCCAAGAATCCGGATCAGCTCGGTGAGGTGGGCGACGTCGAGGTGTTTCGCGGCGCCAAGATCGTCCTCGAACACCAGGTCGCCGTTTGGAGCCCCGTGGCCGCTAAAGTGGACGATGGATGGGGTGTGCTCGAGGAAGAGCCGCGGCAGGTCCGAGACCCGGGTCGCACGTGCCGGAGTAAGAACGTATTTTCTTCCGAGTGCCGTTTCGGCGAGCCGTGATTCGATGAGCTCCAGTTCGCGCTCCTGCTTGAGTCGCGGGGTGTCGAGCGGGTTCGCGCACACGACGAGGATCGTGCGTGACCCCATCTTGCCTTCCAACCCGGGAAGATCTTCTGGCTCGACAATATCGACGAGATGCTTGAGGCAAGCCGCCACGCTGTCCGGCCCGCGATTGTCACAGAGCGCGACGACCTCATAGGCCCGGCTCAGCAAGTTCTGAGCCGTCAGATCCGCAGAGGCGATCCCCACTCTCGCGCGAAGCCGCTCGACCTGGGCGGGCGTCGAGAGCCGCTCCACAAGGGTGTCACAGACCGCCTTGGTCTGAACTTGATCGAGACCTGCCAACCATCGACGAACGGACCTGCCCGTGCCCATTGCTAGACATCCTATCTAGACATAACTTAGACTTACAGTTTAGTATAATCGAACAGCGCAAGCGCCGAGCTGCGGACATCTGCAGGAACACCCCGAACAAGTCGTTGAGCACGCAAAGCAACGACTCTCGATAGAAGGGCGCCGCTTTGACTACGGTCGACGAAACCTATCCTTAATATGATAGCGAGACAGTCATGACAAACCAGTACGTCGTGCTGCGGACAGTCGTCCCGGATCCTCCCGAGCACACGTTTCGATCCCCTGAGAGCGCGCCCACGGAGCCAATCCAGTTCTCGATCGAGCGGGAGCAGCTCTCGCCGGCGGATGCCGACAAGCTTGCGGGGGACGAGCAGGTCGCGCTCGCCCCGGATATTCCGGTTCGGCTCATCGCGCCTCTCGAGGAGGAAGAGTTCGATTTGACGATGCGTGGAAACGACGCGCTCGCCGGCGACGGTCGGACGGCGTGGGGAATCGAGGCCGTGGGCGCCGCGAGTTGCCCGTGGACCGGCCTTGGCACAACGGTGGCCGTGCTCGACACCGGCATTGACTCGTCCCACCCGGCGTTCGACGATGTGGTGATCGTGCCAAAGGACTTTACCGGCGAGGGGGACGGCGATCGAAATGGACACGGCACGCACTGCACCGGCACGATCGCCGGTCGGGCATGTGACGGGGTGCGGATCGGCGTCGCCCCCGGCGTCGCGCGCGTTCTCGTAGGAAAGATCCTCGACCACCGAGGCGCTGGATCGACCACGGCGATCGCGGAGGGGATCGGCTGGGCCGTCATGAACGGCGCTGATGTGATCTCGATGTCGGTCGGCTTCGACTTCTATGCGCTCTTCCAGGATCTCATGCAGCACATGCACCGGGAGGCCGCGCTCTCGACCGCGCTTACGACCTACCGGGACAACCTCCGGCTCTTCGATCGGATCGCGGCGCTCGCACGAAGTCAAACGGCGTACGCGGGCGGCGCCGTACTGGTCGCCGCCGCCGGGAATGAGAGCCGACGGGATCGCGGCAAACCGTACGAAGTCGAGACGTCGCTTCCGGCAGCTGCAGAATGGATGATGTCGGTCGGCGCCCTGGAGCGCCACGGTGCGACTCTCCGTGCCGCCCCATACTCCAACTCAAAGCCTGACCTCGTCGCGCCAGGCAGCGGAGTGCTGTCAGCGCAAACGGGCGGTGGTCTTGTCGCTAAGACCGGTACAAGCATGGCAACACCCCACGTAGCTGGCGTCGCCGCGTTGTGGTTCGAGCAACTCCGGGCGTCGCAGGACGGATGGAGCGGCCGGCAACTCGCCGAGTTTGTGGAGGATCGCGTGCGGGGCACCGCCCTTCCGCTGCTCTCGGACCAGGGACCACGACTCGTCGGCCGCGGTCTTGTCAAGTGCCCCAGTTGATGCGGGATCGATATTGTGATGATGTTGCCAGTTCCGCTGCCCGTTTTCGTGCGCCGGGAACGAGAGACGGAGCGCGGGCGTGTCTCGGCTTTGCCGAGGCGTGGCGGTGCGCGGAGCGAGCTTCGACCGTGGCGAGCGGAACTCACCAGCCGCTCTGGATCGCCTCGAGTTCCGCCCAGCGAGCGTAGAGTTCCTTGACGCCCACCTGCGCCGCTGACAGACGACGATTCCCGACGACGCCGGTTTTCGCGTGGTGTTCCAATATCCAGCCGACGCATTATGCCACTTCACGATAGTACGAATTGAGCAGACCACCGAGCCGCTCGGGCCCTTCGTGGCGTTTCTGCGACATAATGCCCCTTCTCGGACCACTCCTTGCCGCCGATTGAGCCACTCCGCACCACGACGACATCTGCGAGGGCATGATGAGCATGTCAACAGCTGGTTGAATAGGAACGGCAACGGTCCGCCAAGCACCGCCGCTTCATAGTGTGCACTGGTTCTTACGGGCCGACGGATTCTGGGTGGGCTGAGTTCCGGAACAAGATGGGAGCGCTCACGGCAGGTTGCTTCAGCATCATCGCTACCATTTCGAATGGCGAGCGCCGCGAAGACGAAAAGTAGCGCCGTAATGACCTCAGAACTGAATTCGCAGACTTAGCACCACCGTGAAGTCCGTTTCGAGGCGAGGGGAGGCGAGGTCCTGGAGGATCGGAAGCTGAACTCCTGCCTCAAGAATGAAGTTCGGCGTGATGTACTGAATGCCGGGTGAGCCAAACACCTGGATGCTGCCGTCGGTGATGTACTTCGCATTGACCTCGCCAATCGCGTAGAGACCCCACGGTCCGGTGGCGTCACTCTCCCCGCCGAGAAGCAGATGAGAGTAGGCCACGTCACCGCGCAGCTCATCGTCGCCAGCACCACCGCCGGCCGTGTTGAACTTATAAAGGAGGTCCGCGTCGACCCACCAATCACGTTCCTGGTGCGTCCAGACTATCCCGATGATTGGATCGAAGCTCTCGCTCGAAAACTTATTGTCAAAACTGGGCACTTCAAGACCGCCAATAGCAGCCCAGCGTGTCGTCTTGCCAAGCTCGTCCTCCTGGAAAAACCGGTACTTGGCGAGCAGCGGGATATCGCCGATTCCGGTGTCGGTTTTCTTCGCCCCTGACCCGAACTTGATCTCCCGGTGGATGATGGGAACGGTCGCGAGTACGGCGAAGTCCGCGGTGAAACCGTGAACCAGCGTGATCGGTTGCACGCTCAGGAGCACCTCACGGTCCAGCGGTGTCGGATCGCCAAACAACCGGCTGTAGCGCCATTGTGCCCGGAGGATCGTTCCGTCCTGGGGCGGCGTCAGCGCCACATTCGTGTTGAGACCGGCGCCGTATAGAGCGTGCGAGCCCCCACCGACGGCAATCAATACCACCAGCGACCAAGCGACGATTGACTGGGTTGTGTCTCCGGCCATGCTGCGCGTTCCTTTCGTGTTCCGATCGCTGTCCTTTGAACACTGAATACCTGCACTCGGGCATTCCCGAAGTCGGCGACATAGATCAAACCGGCATCGTCGAAGGTGATGTCGCTCGGCCGGTCGAACTGCCCCGGTTCGCTGCCATGTTCGCCCCAACTGCCGAGCCACTTGCCCCGGCGATCGAAGACCTGGATGCGGTGGTTGAACTGATCGGCGACAAACACGCGACCCTGCGTATCAACGGCCAAGCCGATGGCGACGTCGAACTCCCCCAGCCCGCTCCCCTGCCGTCCCCAGGCGGTCACGAACTTACCGTCTGGCGTGAAGACCTGAACGCGATGGTTGTAGGCGTCCGCTACATAGACGCGACCCTCTGGGCCAACGGCAACGTCCGTTGGGTAATAGAAATCGCCGGGCTCGTGGCCCTCTCGGCCCCAGCGTTGAACAAATCGCCCTTCGGCGTCGAATCGCTGTACCCGATGGTTGTTGAAGTCGGCAACGTAGATTGAACCGTCGTCGCCGACCGCCACGCCGGCCGGGGCGTCAAACCGACCTTCTTCCGAGCCAGACTTTCCGAAACTCATCACGAGTGACCCGTCACGGGCGAAAAGCAGAATTTGATCGCTCAGGTAGTCGGCCAAAAAGAGCCTGCCGTTCTTGTCTGCCTCCATGTGCATCGGACGCTCGATCCCTGATGACCATCCCGCCATCATCTCACCGCGGTTTGTCGGGTCAAGGCTGAAACGGTGGATCAGGCCGCCTTGCGGGTCACTCACTACGAGCACCTGACCAACGATGGCAAGCCCGACCGCTTCACGCACTGTTTCATGCTCAATCGTCGCTTCCCAAGTAGCGCCCAGCGTCGTTTGCGCCTGGTGAGCGTCCGTGCAGGATAGGAGCATGAGCGCGACCATAACGACACCGATGACGCTGTGCGATCTACTTATCGCGCCCATCCACGCTCACCTCATCCAGCTCGTGCATGTGAGTGACCTTGAAACCAAGCGTTTCAATCCGGTCCCGGAGCACGCTCAGGTCCGGCGCCTCGTCCCTCGTCCAGATGTGTACCCGGTCCGTTTCGTAATCCGCCTCCACGTGAATCACGCCGTCAAGCTCCGTCAGAGCCCGCATCGTCCGCGTTGAACACTGTTCGCACGCGAGATCGTCGATTTCCGCGATGACTTGCGCTGCGTACTCGAGCGGAGCCCATTTGTGCAAGATGAGGCTCCACGGTGTATCGGCGCTGTCTGCACGGACTTCACCTTCAACGCGGACGCGCAGCTTGGCGGCCTGAAGGAGCCCCAGAGCGCGCATCTGGTCCCACGACTCTCGCTGATCGGCTCGCTCGCGCGGTGTCACCAGGACCGTCAACTTTGCGTCCTCGTCCACCAGCTCCAGCATCGTCTGTGCATCGCGGTTTGATGAGACTTGAATCGCACCCGTCACCGTCACGGTCAACTCCCGCGGGGTGAAGCCCGCTTCACGGATCGCCGTGCGAACAGCCGCTGGATCAAAGGCAATCCCGCTTTTCCAAGGAAACTTCGCGATTCCGTGCTCGATACTCGTGACGATGCGGGCGTCCCGCTCGACACCTTCAAGCGTCTTCACGCGCTTCTCGATGTTGTAGGCACAGAACGGGCATGCCAGGCCGTCAACGCGAACGGATACCTGCTCAACTGCGGCCAGGGCCGGTCCGGCGATGAAACCGACGCTAAGAGCGACGGCGAGCACACTGCGGAAGAGCTTCATGATCAACGCTCCTTCTGGGATGATGTCGTTTGGATAGCCGGCGTCGATGGATTCCCAAGACTCGCCTGGTAGCCCAGTTTTTCGACAGCACTGATCAGGTCTTCGTTCGAGAGCCCAGAATCAGGGTCGAGCGCGACGAGTGCTCGCCGATCAGTGTAGACGACCGAGGCGCTTCGTACGCCGGGTAACTTTACGAGCGTATGCTCAATGAATGCAGCGCAGCCCTCACAGGTCATGCCGTCGATCCGAAGCTCCACAGTCGTTGCATCGACCAGGCTCTTAGACGCTGCTGCCACGGCTGCGCCCCGGTTGAGTACCAAGGGAAACCAGTTGGGAAACAGCGCAACGGACAGAACAACCACCGTACTGACCCAAAGCGTCGCACGGTTGAGCCGCGTGAGTCTTGGCCTCGGCGCCGCGCAGGTCGAACAGGCGACCGCTCTTCGCTTTCGGAAGTAATTGAGGTAGAAACCCGTACTGAGGAACACGGCGGCCAACGCCAGGAACAGCGGTCGCGTCCGTTCGAAGGCGGACGATACGCCGGCGGCCGACGCGCCAACGGCGAGCAGAACAAGCGGCCCCCAGCAGCAAGCTGATGCCAAAGCGGCCGACCCGACCGACCCGCCGATTGCCCAAAGATCGGTCCGCTCGCGCGACTCCGACAGCTCGGCCACCCTCGAAGCGGTGGTTGGCGCGCAGCCGTCGTTGGTCTCGCACCGAACTGGTGCGACGTCGCGGCCCTCTTCGGCGGCAGCAAACTCGACGGCGGCGACCATCAACGCGCGCGGCGGCACGCCCAAGCCGTCATAGGTCCTACAGCTGAACCCAAAGTCCATCCGAGTACGCGCGCTGGCCTCGATGTCCACACCGTTGACCAAGACCGTGGGGGAACCAAGAAAACGCAGCTGTGCCGCGTCATCACCGCTGGCGACCTCAACTTCTTCGATCTCGGCGTCAAGGCCAATCTCAGCAATGACTTGCCGGGCGAGGTCAACGGTGGGGATGTGGTTGGGGCAGCCGGTGAAATAGAGGACTTGAACTTTCATAGGACGATCTCCAGATTGGATCCTTGAGGATCTCGTGGCCGGCCACGCGCCTGACCGAATGACCTCGACCCATTCTGAGGTGCTAACGGCTTTGAACCATGGTTCAACCTTCCGGGAATTCTCAGTGTTTTACCTTTCATCTCCGGCGGCGGCAACGCAAACCGCGAGCATTGCTATCAGGACGGTACGTATGAGCATGATGAAGTCTCCTTGGGTGAGTGGTGACCATTTGAAGTATCGGCCTGGAACCATGGTTCAAGGTCAAGGGCGTTTCCCACCTTTTCTGCAACTTTTTTCCTTCTTGGCCGCGAGCCCTTCGAGCACGCCGCAGCGTCCGGAACGCTCGGCCTCACGGCACACTGTGCGCCACTTTCCCAGCATGCGCTCGACCAGTTTGAGGTGATCGATCTGTTCAACGACTTGGTCGAGTCGGAC
This sequence comes from Planctomycetota bacterium, assembly GCA_022571635.1. Classification (GTDB taxonomy): domain Bacteria; phylum Planctomycetota; class Phycisphaerae; order Phycisphaerales; family SM1A02; genus JADFNO01. Next base: position 8,377 of record JACZXL010000013.1, on the reverse strand, counting down.
GGTGATGAGATCCTGGACCTCCTTGCAGGGCGCGGCATCGCCGTCACGGAACCGCAGCAACGCGATGATGTCCGACAGCGTGAATCCCGCCGCCTGCGCAGATCGCACGAACTGAAGCCGGTCCATCGCTTCCTCGCCGTAGAGCCGATAGTTGCCTTCGCTGCGCCCCTCGGGCCTGAGCAGGCCGCGCCGCTCGTAGTACCGGACTGTCGAGGTCGGCACCCCAGCCTGCTTCGCCAACGCGCCGATTGTGAGTCGCGGGCTCATCGCCATACTCCTTTGGAAGGTGTAACAACATTGAACCATAGCTCAATGTTCCCCGCGCGAGTGCAGAATCGCCAATGGCAATCTCGGTCGTCCCGGGCGGGACGGGTCGGAGGTGCGTTGGGCGATTGAGGAACCGGGCATGCCAACGAGATGGTCAATGACCGCCAACGGGCCATGCTGGCGCTGCTCGGGTAGTGTTTTTCACCCGTTGGATGGATCAAATCCGTTGGTTCGGCGGAATGGGTTGTATAGTGTTGGGAGTTATAGAGGAAGACAGCCATGTATCGATTCTTCAGAGAGTGTCTCATTCGGGTGCCCTGCGATTCGGGCGCTATGTTTCGCCCGGCCGCCGGTCTCGTGATTCTCGTCGGTTTTGTGGGCTTGTCCCCAGGTTGCGAGGAGTCAGACGGTTCGGGCGGGACGGCCGTCAGTCCGATCAGCGCGTCCGGCTCCGAGGACGGCACGGGGGTCGCGGCGACGCCGACCGCCGCAGCGCGCGGGGGCTTGCAAGTGCCCCAGACCCAGCCGGCGCTCCAGGGGGTAGCTGGCAACCTCCAGCCGACGACCAATGTCGTCTCATCCGGCCCGGCCCCGGTCGTGTTCGATCCGCCGGCGGTGGACCTCGGCTACCTGCTGCCGAACCAGAAGGTGAACACGATCATCCAAGTGCGCAACATCGGTGCGGAGCCACTGAAGATCACGCTCGTTAAACCGAGCTGCACCTGTACAACCTTGGACGATCTGGCCGGCACCGTCATCCCGCCCGGCGAGTCCGTCTCGCTCAGTGCCCAAGTCAAAGCCCGGCAGAAGCCGAGCCCGCTGACTTCATCCGTCACCTTCTCGTTCGAAGGTTATGCTGAATCGTCGAAGGTCTTGATCAGCGCCCAGGTCGCGCGACCGATTAGGACCATACCACAGATCTTCAACTGCGCGACCGATCAACCGCTGAGCGGCCAAGTCGTGGTGGAATCGATCGATGGGCGGCCCTTCACCATCTGGGCGGCGAACCGCCAGCCGCCGGAGTACATCGGCTTCGATCCAGCGACCGACGAACCGCGCAATGTCTACGTCCTTCAATGGGACGTTTCGCAGTACACGCAGCAGACCATGCCGGGCTGGTGGGTGATCGAAACGGACCACCCGGATTGCCCGGTCGTCGATGTGTGGGTGCGACATCAGTGGAACCGGCCAAAGGGGCGGGCGGGTCGGCGCTGGCGACTCGAGACAGAGCACGTCGTGATCGACGGCATCAACGCGGGCGAATCCGGCGAGTTCACGGTCGAGATTGCCAAGCTTGGGCGGGACGACATCCACTTGGTGCAGTCGCTGTCAAATGAGTTCGACGCCGAGCTCGTGTCGATCCAACGGGACGGCGCTGATACCGAAGCGACGGTGCGAATCACGCCTGCCGCCGGTCATCACGGGCTGCTGTACGGGACAATCCAGTTCATCTCTACGGCTCACTCTCAGAAGTTGACGGTGATCGGCACGGTGTTCGAGTAGGGCCGAGGCGTTGCGACTCGGTCCATCGGTCTTGTATCATCCAGCTCGGGTGAGGCACGAGGAGTCCGGCCGATGAATGTCTGTGTGATTATTCCCGCAGCCGGGCGAAGCGAGCGGTTTGGCACGGCGGACAAGCTGGCGCAGGACCTCGGCGGCCGGCCGCTGCTGATGCGCACGGTCGAGCTGTTCACGAAGCGCGACGAGGTGAACTCGATCCTGGTGGCGGCGCCGCCTGATTCGATCGAGGATTTCAAGAATCGGTACGGCGCGTCGCTGGGATTCCATGGGGCCAGGATTGTCGAAGGGGGGCGCACCGAACGCTGGGAGTCGATCCGCAACGCCCTGCGTGCTGCACCTGAATGTACGCACATCGCGGTGCATGACGCGGCTCGACCCGCCGTGTCTAAGGCGCTTCTTGATCGGCTCTTTGAGGCGGCGCAAAGCCTCGCGGCCGTCGTCCCGGCGGTTCCCATCACCGCCACCGTCAAGCGAGTCGCGCAGGAGACGACGGACGTGGCGGATCACGCCGAGGATGCCCTGGCCGATTCGATTCTCGGCGAGGTCGGTCGGCAATCGATCCCCGCTCGGCAGGTCTGCGAAACCCTCGATCGCCGCGGCTTGGTCGAGGTGCAGACGCCGCAGATTTTCGAGGCCGAACTCCTGCGCCGAGCCTACGAACAAGATGACCTTGGCGGCGCTACCGATGACGCGATGCTCGTGGAGAGGTTGGGCGAGGCCGTCTACGTTGTCGAGGGTGACAGGGCCAACATCAAAGTCACGACACCGGCCGACCTGAAGCTGATGCGCGCCCTGCTCGGCGTGCGGCCCCCGTCCCAGCGGCCCATTCACGAACGCTTCTGACGTATGCACCGCGCGGCGGGTTCGCCGCCGTGCGCCGTCGCAACGTCGTCCGGCTCGGCAAGATCACGGTGTTCTCGGACGCTCGAGCCGGTGCGCCCACCGTGCGCGGTCGCGCGACACCACACCCGCTGCGAACTTCGCCTTGATGCAGCGATACGGTTTGGAGTGGATGCACCGGCTGGCGCAAAAGCCGCGGCGTCCGGCCCGCCGATACCTCGTGCAGGGGTTGCCGTTCGGCGCTCGCGTACTTGTATCGTCGATGGTCAAGGGCTGGCGTGTAGCCGAGGCCCAGACGCCGGCGGCGCCGTCGGCTAGCGCTGATCGCGCGGCGCTGCCGCGTTCTTGCCTACCGGCGAGGACGGTCCGATCCGGGTCGTCTCGATCATTGGGGCGGCAGCGCGCGAAGCAGCCGTCAGGTGATCAGCCAGCCAATCGACCGACGCGTTGACCATCAGCTCGCGACTGATGGGGTCGTTGAACAAACGATTGGAATCGGGAATCTTCAACAGCTCATGCGTGCAGGTCAGTTCGCGCGCAATCGCGCCGGCCGTATCGGCCAGGGCGGTGTCGCGCTCAGCGTGAATGAGCAGCGTTGGTGCGGTCACCTGCCTCGCCTCGCGGAGGTCTCGATCGAAGACGGGTCCGCGCAGCACGAGGGCGGCGACGTCGGATGTAGACGCGGCAAAGCACAGCGCGATCATCCCGCCCGTTCCCGATCCGTTCAGACCGATCCGCTGAGAATCAACTTCGTCGAGATTGCGCACGTTCTCGAAGACGGCGCGGAGGTCAGCGAGCATTTGGTCGCCCGTGGCGTCCTTAGGGCTTCCTTCGGATCGCCCGTGGCCGGTGAAATCCATGCGAACGCCGATGATGCCGCGCTTGGCCAGGCGGCGGCTGATCGGAACGGAACGTGGGCTGTGTCCGTCGCTGTCGAGTCCGTGGGCGAAGATCACGGCCGGATACGGCCCGCTTCCGCGCTTTGTTCCCGGAGGAAGGTCCAGTTCGCAGTGAATCACGCGATCTTGTGTAGTAGGAAACCGCGCGACGAGCGTCTTGACGCCGGCGTGTTGTTCGGGCCGGGCTGCCGACCAACGCTCGAGCGTCGAGGCCACGAGATCGTCGGGAACTTCTTCGAACGATTCATAGAAATGATCGATACCCTTGAACTTCGACGGTGTGTGTGGGATCACGACAACGTCGGCTGTGTCGTGGAGCTGCCATGTCGCCTTGCCGGCGCCGGCGGGTGCGGCGACGGCGACTTTGCGCGCGCCCCGATCGCGCACCGAAGCGATCGCCGCCAGCATGGTCGCGCCCGTCTCCACGCCATGGTCGACAATAATGACCGTTCGTCCCCGGACGTCGGTTTCGGGCAATATCGCGCGGAACCGCGCTCGTCGCTTCTGGAGTTGACCAAAGACCAACCTTGCCGGGCCGATCATCTCCTGGCTTGTGAGATGGTGCCAGCGGGCCGCGGACTGGATCATCGAGATGCGCCCATGCTCATCGACGGCCCCGACAACCAGGTTGGTGTGACCGGGCGCGGACAGTTTCTGAATCAACAGGATGTCCAGAGCAGCGTTGAGTCTCTCGGCAATGATCGCCGCAATCTGCAGGCCGCCGTTGGGGATGCCCAGGATCAACGGATCCTCATGCTGGAGGAAATGGAGATCGCCCGCCAACTCATGGGCCGCTTGGACCCGGTTCTTGAACAACCGCATCGGTCGCCTCCTTCTCCAATAGATTCCACCACCATCAGCAGCGCCTCAGACCGGAGGCTGGTCTTTGGCGGAGGCGCTGCCGGTATCGTCAAGGAATGCCGAGGCAGGCTCTCGGTTCCTATTCTGCCATGATTGAGGCCCAAACGCCAATGTCTTGTACCGCTCGTAGCAATCCCTGGTGGCGATGCCCAGGAAGTTAGTGACGCCGGGCCGCAGAATCGCGGTTCGTCCGAGCGACCAAGTCACGCGCAAGGCCGTGCCCTGCACCATCTTGGGCGCCATCGGAGCCGTCCGCAGGCTCGGCCAGGCCCAAGCACCACGCTGGGCCGGCGATGCGACGCTTGCCGACCCGCACGATCATCGATTGCCCGAGACGTGAGCGCTTCAGCACTTCGATCGCGTCCCAGGGAATGCTCGTGGGCTTAGCGCCGAGCCAGCCAACCAATATCGCCGGCGTCAAATGCAAATGATTCTCATCAACCGCAGTGTGGATGCAGTAACTCAGATTGAGTAGGCCGATCCGGAAGCTCTGGAGTCGCTTGCGTACTGCGTCCTCGGCCGGCGTTCGAGGTGGATACGCCAAGTGCAGCGGGTTCCAGAGGAGCTGGAGACTTGCTGCGATCAGACTGAAAGCGACGAGAACGTCAACGATGACGAACAGGACGATGATCCAAGGCCAACTCATGTTGCGGTTACTTTGAGTTTTCGCGACGGATCAGCGCTCAGCACCGCTTTGAGATACCGCCCGGTGAAACTGCGCTTGGATTTGGCAATGCGCCAAGGCGGTCCCGTCGCCACGACGGTGCCGCCGCGATCACCGCCTTCCGGGCCGAGATCGATGATCCAGTCGGCGCACTTGATCACATCCAGATTATGCTCAATGACTACCAGCGTGTTGCCGTGATTTGCCAAACGGTTCAGTACGTTCAGCAGTTTTTCAATGTCCGCAAAGTGCAGCCCCGTAGTTGGTTCATCGAGCACGTACAACGTCCGGCCGGTCGAGGCCAGCCCGAGTTCGCTGGCCAGCTTGATCCGCTGCGCCTCGCCGCCGGAGAGTGTCGTGGACGGCTGGCCGATCTGCAAATAGTCCAAGCCGACGTCGTACAGGCATCGCAGCATTCGCAACGTGCGCGGATGGGCGTCGAAGAACTCAACCGCATCCTCGACGGACAGGTCCAACACGTCGGCGATCGTCTTGTGCCGGTAGGTGATCTCCAGCGTCTCCCGATTATACCGCCGGCCCTTGCACGTCTGGCAGGTCACGAAGACGTCCGGCAGAAAGTGCATCTCGATCTTCTTGACGCCTTGGCCCTGGCATGACTCGCAACGCCCGCCTTTGACGTTGAAGCTGAATCGACCCGGCAGATACCCGCGAATCTTCGACTCCTTCGTCTGCGTGAACAGCTTGCGGATATCGTCGAAGATTCCGGTGTAGGTCGCGGGGTTCGACCGCGGCGTGCGCCCGATGGGGGACTGATCCACCTGAATGACCCGATCGATTCGGCCAAGCCCGTTGACGCGCGTGTGCAATCCGGGCGTGACGCGCGAGGCGTAGATCGCTTTGCGCGCCGCCTTGTAGAGAATCTCGTTCACGAGTGTGGATTTACCTGACCCGGAGACGCCGGTCACGCAGATCATTACACCGATGGGGAAGGCGACGTCGATCGATTTGAGGTTGTTGGCCCGCGCGCCTTTGACGACAATCGCGTTCGATTCATCACATGTTCGCCGGTTGTCCGGCGCGGGAATTACGCGGCGCTTGGCGAGATAGTCTCCGGTCAGAGAACGCTTGTGGGCGGTGATTTGATCCAGCGACCCTTGGGCGACGAGGACGCCGCCGTGCCGGCCGGGGCCGGGTCCGATATCGATGATGTGATCGGCGGCGCGAATCATCCCCTCATCGTGTTCAACGACGAGCACCGTGTTCCCAATGTCAGTGAGGTGTCGCAGCGTCGAGATCAAGCGAGCGTTGTCGCGCTGATGCAGACCGATCGTTGGCTCATCTAACACATAGCACACGCCGACGAGTCCCGAGCCGACCTGTGTCGCCAGACGAATCCGCTGCGATTCGCCGCCGGACAATGTTCCGGCCGTTCGATCAAGGGTCAGGTAGTTCAAGCCCACGGAGGCGAGGAATCCGAGGCGGGCGTTGATCTCGCGCAGGATCGGCTCGGCGATCCGGGCCTTTTCGTCACTGAGCTTCGGCGCTGCGAAGAACTCGATCGCTTCTTCAATGGTCATCGCCGTGACCTCGGCGATGCTCAGGCGACCTTGCTCGCTATTGACCTTGACGTGAAGCGCCTCCGGCCGAAGCCGCTGACCCCGACACGCCGGGCAGGTCGTACCGCTCATGTAGCTGCGCAGACGCTCCTTGACGTAGTCGCTGTCCGTCTTCTGGAATCGGCGGCGCAGGTTCGGTATCACGCCCTCGAAGCTGAATCCGAGGCGCGATTCGTCGATCTCGGTCGTGCCTTGCATGAGGACCCGCCGCGCGGTCTTCGTCAACTTCTCGTACCGCACGGTCTTTTCGATCCCGATGTGATCGCAGAACCAGCGCAGCGTTCGGCCGTAATACATGTTCATTCGCCGGCCGTTCTTGCGCCACGGTTCGATCGCGCCGTCGCCAAGTCGCGCTGCCGGATCCGGCACGATCAACGCCTCATCGAATTCACTGATCACGCCCAGCCCGTCGCATTCGGAGCAGGCGCCGTACGGGGAGTTGAAGGAGAAGAGTCGCGGCGCCAACTCCTCGATGCTGCACTCCGGGTGCTCGCTGCACGCCAACTTTTCGCTGAAGCGGTACTCTTGCCACTCCCCATCCTCCTCGATCAACGCGACGAGCAAGCCCTCACTGAGGCGCAGCGTCACCTCGACGGAATCGGCGAGGCGCTGGCGGATATCGTCCGTGAGAACGATTCGGTCGACGACCGCCTCGATGTTGTGCAGCTCGTACCGCCCCAGCCCCAGCGGATTGTCGCCGCCGTTCTTCAGGACGTCGCGCAGATCGACGATCTCCCCATTCACCCGCGCGCGGACGAACCCGTGCTTCTGCAAGCCTTCGAGAACCTCCCGGTGATAGCCCTTCTTGCCGCGAATCACGGGCGAGCAGACGACGAGCCGAGCGCCGTCGGCGAAATCCAGCAACGTATCGACAATCTGCGTCGCGCTGCTGGCCGTGATCGGCAGACCGCACACGAGATCGTGCGCTTGATGCCTTGATGCCTTGAGGTCTTCGGGCCTGGCGACGACATGCCAGCACGTCGGCGTCCCGCACCGCGCAAAGAGCAATCGCAGATAATCGTAAATCTCCGTGATCGTCGCCACCGTCGATCGCGGATTGTGGCTCGCCCCGCGCTGTTGAATCGCGATCGTCGGAGGCAGGCCCTCAATCGATTCCACATCAGGCTTTTGCCATTGATCGAGAAACTGCCGCGCGTAGGCGCTGAGCGACTCCATGTACTTGCGCTGGCCTTCCGCGAAGATCGTGTCGAAGGCGAGGGAGCTCTTTCCGGAGCCGGAGACGCCCGTGATTACGACGAGCTGATCGCGCGGAATGTCCACGTTGAGCGACTTGAGGTTGTGCTCGCACGCCCCGCGAATACCAATGAATTTCTGCTCGGGCACGATGGCGCTCTCATGCCGGCCAGAGCCCTCGGATACGCTGCGGAGGCTTTGACCGCGAGTTGCTCGTCCTTGGTGAAACTCGCTCGATGATAGCGCTGCGTCGGAAAGCGGGTGCTCAACCCACTTCGCGGCGTTGGAAGAGGATCACGGCCACGCTGAGCGCGGCGAGGATATACAACGGGCCGTAGATCAGCGTGAGGCCGACGTAGCCCGGGGGGATCACGTGGTCCTGCGTGACCCCGTCGGACAGCCAGAAGACCTGGAAATTGGGAAGGACGGCGTAGGCGGTCCAGTAGGCGGCGTATTCGATCCGCTCGGCCAGACCATCGGCGAATGAGCTGAGCGGGGCGAGGGCTTGTTCGATCTGCTCGGTCTTCGTCTGCACCTCGCCGGTCGAGGCCAGT
>JACZXL010000188.1 GCA_022571635.1 Planctomycetota bacterium | reverse complement strand
ACGAGTACGGCCCGGGGCTGAAGAAATCAATTGAGAACGGAGCCGGCGACTTCATCTTCATCAAGCCGGACGTGCCGCACGAAGTGTTCAATCTCTCGGACACGGAACCGGTGGTGGCGGTCGTAGCCCGGGCCGCCGCCGACGAGTGGCAGCGCATTGTCCCGTATGACCGCGATAGCGAGTGACGAGCATCGCCACGCAAGAGTGGAAACGGAGACCGGCTCGCTTGGGTATGATCGAAGCGTGATCGATTACACGTTGCCGTTGGACGAGTTGCCTGATCCGCTGCCGATCGAACCGCTGAGTAAGCCGTTTGATGTCACGATCACGCCCCCCGGAAGTAAGAGCATCACTTGCCGGGCGTATGTGCTGGCGGCTCTAGCGGATGGGGAATCGAAAATCATTCGGCCATTACGGGCGGATGACACCGACACATTGCTCGATGCCCTGTGTACGCTCGGAGCTGAGGCTCGTTGGGACGGCGAGGATGTCTACATCAAGGGAGTGAACGGGCGATTTCCGCGCGGCGGCGAGGTCAATCTCGGGGATGGCGGCGCACCGACGCGTTTCATGATCGCTTGCGCGTGTTTGGCCGCAGAGCCGGTGATTGTGGATGGATCGAAACGAATGCGCGAACGGCCGATCGCTGAGGGCGTAGACATGCTGCGCAAACTCGGCGCAACGATCGAGTATGTGGCGGAAGAGGGAAGATTGCCCGTGCGCGTGGTGCCGAGTGCGGCGTTTACGGGTGGCGAGATCGAGATCGGGAGGACTGCGAGCAGTCAGTTCATTTCCGCACTAATGCTCGTGGCCTCAGTTCTGCCTAGTGGGATAACAGTCAAGTTCGCGGACGCGGTGACGAGTTCCGCCTACGTCATCCTCACACTTGACACGCTTCGAGACTGGTCTCTTCAGGAAAAGCGCAGGCGAAAGCGATTCATATTCTCGCGACCACCGTCGCGCAAAGCTATGCCGGATAGTGTGGAGCTTCCACATCAGGACTTGAAAGGTCGTCAATTCTTCGTGGACTGTGATGCAGGCAGTGCCGCCTATTGGTGCGCTGCGACCGTCCTCACGCCACAGGCTGAGTACCTCGTTTACGGAATCGGCCATGCATTGTGGCAGCCTGATCTTGAGACTGTTCGCGAATTGTGTCAGTTGGCCGATTTCCCGGATTTTGGTCGAGATGAGATTATGTTGGGCGGTTTGGCCAAGTACAAGGGTATTGCGTGTGACTGCTCCACAATGCCTGATGGGGCGATGACTCTCGCCACAGTGTTGGCAATGGCAATTAGTCCGTCTACACTCGCCGGCCTCCACACCCTCCGCCACAAGGAAACCGATCGCATTGCGGCGCTGGCTAACGAGTTGCGCAAGATCGGCTGCACGATCGAAACCACGGACGACTCGATCACGATCGATCCCTCGACTCGCCACGATGATCCGGTCGTTATCGAGACGTACAACGATCACCGCATGGCGATGGCGTTCGGCGTCCTCGGCCTAGCCCGACCCGGCATCTCGATCACCAACCCCGCCTGTGTCAGTAAGAGCTACCCCACATTCTGGCGCGATTTCGCAAAACTCTACCAATAAGCAGCGTTTAGCGGCGGGCCTCCGGACCGCGCGGCGCAGAGCAACCGGTGCCACCGACAGCGACCGAAGGGAGTCGTCGGTGTCTTATCGCATCGGAACCGAAGCACGCGCCTGGTCCTGCGGCACGCATCCCGGCGCGCCGGGACGGCCTCGCTGTGCGTGGCACCCGCCCCCGGATACTCCCCCCGCGGCCGTTGCCGCCACCCCTCGCTGTACCAACCGCCTCGGACCGACAATACTATCACCCCATGAGCGCGTTCTGGTTCTTCGCCCGACAGATGCTCCGCCGCCGCGCAACCGTTGCGTGGGCGTTTGTCTTCGCCCTCATCTCCGCAGGCGGCCTCGGCGTGGGACTGCTCAGCTTGGGGCCACTGCTCAAATCGATCCTTCAGGGCGATTCGCTGGTCGACCAGGCCGTCGCACATAACCAACAGGACCATTGGCTGACAATTCCGGCCGGCTTTATCGCCAAGCTCCCCACCGACCAGTTTCAGGGCGTGCTGCTGATCATCGGCCTGATTGCGTTCCTGACGGTCTTCGGCGGGATCGCCAACTTCATGCACCAGTTCATCAGCCAAACGCTGGCGACGACGACGATCGCGCGCATCCGCCGGGACGTATTCCGCCATGTCGTCCACATGCCGCTGACCCGGGTCATTCAGCGCGGGCCGTCGGAGTTCATCGCGCGCATGATCCGCGATGCCGCTGAATTGCAGCGCGGCTTGATCGCCCTGGTGAGCAAATCCGTGACGCATGTGCTCAAGGGGCTCGCTGCGTTTATTGCGGCATTGATCATCCATTGGCCGTTGACGCTGGCGGCGACAATCGCGGCCCCCCTGATGGCGATCGTGCTGCGAAAACTCGGCAAGCGCATCCGTCGTGGAACACGCGGGGCACTTGAAGCACAAGAGGGTTTACTGCGCGTGGCGACGGAAACGCTGCACGGCTTGCGCGCGGTCAAGGCGAACACCGGCGAACGACAAGTGGGAAACTGGTTTCATCGAATCAATAAGAAGGTCGTATCTGCGGAGTTGCGCGTGCGCACCGCGCGGGCGCTGACCGCACCGCTGTCTGAGACGCTCGCGGTGTTTGTCATTGGAGGGTTGGCGGTCGCGGCGGCCAAGCTGATCATTGATGGCAACCTGCCGATTGAAAAGTTCATTCTCGCGCTGGGCGCGCTTGCGGTGGCGGGGGCGTCGTTTCGACCACTCGCGGGATTGGTCAACGAAATGCATGCGGCCGCGGCGCCGGCTGAGCGCTTGGCCGATATCTTGGCCGAGCAGCGTGAAGCACCGCGCGCGATGAAGATGCCGAAACTGCCGGCTCATCGTCGATCCATCGAACTTGACGCCGTGACGATGATCTATCCCGGGGCGGATCGTCCCGCCCTTGAGAACGTGTCGCTCACGATCGAGCACGGCCAGCGGGTGGCGATCGTCGGCCCCAACGGCTCGGGCAAGACGACGCTGGTGAGTTTGATTCCGCGCTTGCTGCAACCCAAGGCCGGTCGAGTGCTCATTGACGGAGTCGATATCAATTCGGTGAACCTCAGAAGCCTTCGGCGACAGATCGGCGTGGTGACGCAGGAGACGGTTCTGTTTCGTGGGACGATTGCTGAGAACATCGCATTCGGCGCCGGGTCGGTGAGTCGGGAGCAGATCGTTGATGCTGCTCGTCGCGCTCATGCTGAGGAGTTCATACTTGATATCCCCGGCGGGTACGAAGCCAACATCGCTGAGCAAGGCGCGTCGCTTTCCGGCGGGCAGCGCCAGCGGTTGGCCATTGCCCGGGCAATCCTGCGCAATCCAACGATTCTCATACTTGATGAGGCGACGAGTCAAATTGACGCGGAGTCTGAGTCGCTGATCAACAAGGCGCTGGCGGAATTCTGTCAGGGGCGAACGTCGTTGTTGATCGCGCATCGACTTTCAACGGTGCTCAACGCCGATCGGATCATCGTGATGGACGCGGGACGTATCGTAGCTGAGGGCACACACGATGAACTGCTGACGACGTGTGATCTGTATCAACGCCTCACGCAGACACAACTCATCGGCTCGACTTAGCCTCACGCAGGAGAAGACTCACCGCAGAGGCGCTGAGAACGCAGAGGGAAAGCAGGGGCAAAACAAAGGGTGGATCATGTGCCAGAAACATGCTAATCCTGCGGCGAAGACGACAGCAACTACTGTTTCCTCTTAACCATGTTCCTTCTCTGCGACCTCTGCGCCTCTGCGGTGAATCTTCTCATCCGCCGGTGCGTTGGATGAGGGCGATGGCGGCGACGATGACGGCGAGGACAGACGCCGCAGCGCAGCCGGCCATGGCCAGCACCGTCCACCGCTGGGTCCGCGCGACAAAATCACCAAGCCTCGTCTGGACGTCTTCGCCGGATCGATCCAGCACGGAGAGCATGTCGATCGCCCCGCGAACATTGTCCGCGATCTCGACGAGACCTCGGTTGATGTTCTCCATGCCCTCGGCAATCTCGCGCACCGATCGCGTGGTAGCGTCGGTCTGCTGCTGAATGAGTCCGAGCACTTCGATCTGATGTTCTGACGACCCGCGGATTTGACCAAGCACGGTATTGAGGCTGGCGTATTGCGACTTGGCGCTCTCCGATTGATCCGTAGCCAGTTCGACGAGCTGGGCGCTGTGGCGGTTGAGGTTCCCCAACGTCTCGAGCCCGCGGGGGACCTGCTCCTGAAGCTGGACAAGTTGCCGCACCTGCTCGGACTGCGTCTCTACGCGGTCGGTGATCTCGCGCAGTTGGGAGGCGACGTCGTCGTTTGATCGGCGCGGCGCTGGTGATGGCTTGGCCTTGGGGGATTTCGGCTCAGTGGTCTGCGCCGCCCTCGCGGACTGAGCGGCATCAGGCGCGTCGACCGCCTCAGCGCTGGAGGCATAGGCCCCAGCCTGCGTCTCGGTGATGTCAACAACCACGGGCTGCTTCCTTCGTAGAAATAGGTTTTTCAGATCGGTCAGCAGTGACATGAGGTGGACCCTTATTTTATCGCCACTGTCTCGCTGCCCGTAGGCCAATGTACGATCGACCACCCGCTCCGGTCAAGCGACGCGGCGCAGATGGACGCCAAAACCCATCCCAGCCGATCTGGCGGCGTGTGAACGACCGATGGCGGCACTTGACGCCGGCGTAGGCAACCGAGTCCAATAGGCCGTTGGGGCAATGGGTCGGGGTCCTCGGCCGCCTGATCTGGATTCCTGGCGCTACGATAGTCTCAGCAATTGATGAGGGCACATTTGATGCAAGACCAATCGACAAACCGTGGGAACTTGATGCTGCGAGCCCTGGCTGTGTGTGGGGTTCTTTTGCTACTTGGCGTCGCAGGTCGATTATTGCCGCATGTTGAGAACTTCACACCAGTTGCAGCAATTGCCTTGTTCGCAGGCTTTCTCTTCCGGCGAAGACTCGTCGCCGCCGCAATCCCCTTGGTCATCATGTTCGTTTCCGATGCGTTCCTTGGGGCGACACCGCTGGGGGTGAAGATCACGGTGTATGTTGCGATCCTTTTTCCCTTGCTGTTTGCACCTCTTTTGAGGAAGCGCCTGAGCCCCATTCGGATCGGGGGCAGCGCTTTGATAGCAGCTCTATTCTTCTATGTCGTGACAACTTTCGCCGTATGGTGGGCGTTTTATCCCCAAACGCTGGGCGGTTTTCTGGAGTGTTATGGCCTGGGCCTGCCATTCCTTGCTAAGAAACTGCTCGGTGATCTGCTGTGGTCCGGCGCGATTTTCGGAAGCTACGCGGTGATCATGCAGCTGCAATCGCGCAAGGTAGGGTTGGTCAAAGCAACGGTTTCGGTTCGCTCATAAGGCTCGTAGATCCGAGCGCCTTCGCCCAGAAAGGTTGACGCCCCGTGGGTAAATTCGGTTGGATTATCTTTCTCATCATCATCGCGGCGAACGCGATCGGTCCGATCCTAAAGAAGCGCGAAGAGCAGGCCCGAAAGAAGCGGCAGTCGGGAGCGGCGTCAGCGGCCGAAGCGAAGCCACGAAGCCCTGCCGCCCAACCGCACACGACAGGCCCCGGTTCCAGCCGGATGGAGCAGCTCATTGCCCGTCGCCAGGCCCAGTTGGAGGAGCTTCGTCAACGGCGCGAGCAGCGTCGTTCGGGCCAGAGCCCACAGGCCCGTATCGGCCCCGCCTCGACGCCTACAACCATGCCAGGCCCAACCCCGTTCCGTGCCCCGGCTCCACAACCAACGAGGCGCGTGACTCGTCCGACCACCGCCCAGCCATCAGCTTCTTTGCCATCGGCCGCGAGACCGGCTCGTACTCAGCCACCCCAACGGCGCCGGGCCAGCAAAGGTTCCGCTGCGCAACCAGTTGAACGGAAACGACTTGCGGCGCTGCGCGCTGAGCCCGCTGCATCCGCGCGGCCCACAGCGGCTCCCAAGCCATTCTTGTCCCTTGATGCTCGAACCATCACCCCGCAACTTTTGCGCCGTCTGGTGGTGCTCAAGGAGATCTTCGACCCGCCGATTGCCCTCCGAAATCGCGACATTTGGGACAGACCCGGCTAAGAACGCCGTGATTTCGCAGCAGATGGCGGCACGTTCGCCGCAGCGGTATACTGGCGCGTATGACCGATTAGACGAGAATGCCGCTTGACATTTGTCAACTAGATGTCATAGTATGACGATAAGCAGACCAAGGCACCCCAAGCCATCTGTCGAAAAGGCGATCCAGTATGCCGAAAAGCTGGGGTGGCGAGTCAAGATCTCGAAGAGAGGCCACGCTTGGGGGAAACTCCTGTGCCCGCTGGCTTCACGAATGGGATGCATCATCACCGTTTGGTCGACTCCCAAAAATGAAGACAACCATGCGCGACACATCCAAAACAAAGTGGACAGCTGTGACTGCGAATACCAAGACCCCGACAATGACGACCCAACCCCATGATTGAAGAAGCCATCCAGCCTGGTTGTGAGCGAGAGCACGATTTCGCCTTGATCGTCGGGGGTGTTCCTGAACTGACGCGCGAGGTTGAGGATGCTCTGTTTGAGGCGGGGTGCGATGACGCCACTCCAAGTATCCGCTATGGGTTGTTGTATATGGAGTTCAGCCGATCTTCGGCGTCGATCAAAGACGCCATGATCAGCGCAATCCATGATGTGGAAAAGGCGAACATCGGCGCGGAAGTTGAGCGGGTGGATACCTTTAATCTAGTAACAATGTCGGATATCGCCAGGCGAATCGGGCGCAGCCGTCAGATGGTGTATCAGTACATGACAGGCGAGCGAGGCCCCGGCGGATTCCCACCCCCCGTATGTTTCATTACCAAGAACAAGGCATTCTGGGCTTGGTGCGCGGTAAGTTATTGGCTAGCACAGAACAACATCCTTCGACCGGAAGATAGCTGGAACGCTGAAGTGGTTTCCGCCATCAACAATGCCCTGGAAATGGCGCATCAGCGCGACCGCCACCCCGACTTGGTAAATGATATCAATCGTGAGTTGAACGCGGTCTGATTTGCGGCCCACCTGATTTCGGCTGCTTGCGCAGGGCATCTCAGATTAGGCCGCTTGCTACGATCCCCTGAGTCAAAGGGATAATTCCCTAAGAAGCCTGCGATTTCGCAGCAGATGGCGGCACGTTCGCCGCAGCGGTATACTGGCCGCTATGACCGATAAGACCAATATGGCGTTGCCCGGGCAACTGATCCAAGCGTGCGAACGCCGGCAACACCGCTTACGCCAGGCGATGACCGAGCACCCGATCGACGCGCTGCTCGTCTCCAACCCCAAAGACATCCATTACCTGACCGGCTTCGTTGGTCATGACAGCGTATTGATGGTGACCGACTCGGCGGCCGTCATCATCACCGATTCGCGGTACGACGAGTTCCTCGACCCGTGGCGGGGGACACGCCTGGCTGAAGTCGTGATGGGGACGCGCCATCGCTTGGAAGACTCCGTCGCCGCACAATGCAAGTCACGAGGCGTTTCCAAGCTGGGCATTGAGGCGGAGTGGCTGACGGTCTCGGCCCGCACAAAGGTCGCTTCCGCCCTGACCCAAGGACAGGTGGTGGACACGGTGGGCTTGGTCGGCCGGTTGCGCTGGGTCAAGGACGAGCTGGAGCTTGCGGCCATCGAACG
>JACZXL010000187.1 GCA_022571635.1 Planctomycetota bacterium | reverse complement strand
CGTGCAGGCCCAGCGCGGGGAGCAAAAACAGCCACAGCGCTGCGGCCGCGAGCAAGCCGAACGGTCGCACGGTCTTGCGCAGTGTTTCTGGGCTCGTCTCGCCGCCTTGGCGGGCGATCAGCCGGGTGGTGATCACGCTTATCACGCCGCGCACGAGCAGATCCAGAGCCATCCCCAGTAGGATGAGCAAGGCCAAGCCGATCCACTGCCAGACCTTCAGTGTCAGGAACGCATTGGTGACCAGGACATCGGGCAGATGGTCCTCGACGTACTGGACCCATGGCGACACAGCGGCGGCGGCGGCGGTGTCGGAACCGGCGTCATCGACGGTAAGCAGCGTCTCGGCCGCGCTCGGCTCATCGTTCTGGGCGGTGGCGGTTGGGCCGGCTAAGACAGCGACCAGAGCGAGCATCAATAGGCACAATGATCTGAGGCGGTGGTGCATGGGCGACATGCTACCGCGATCCGCGGTCTTGCGGTCGGTTGGTCCCCGGCGGACGCCGACAGGCCACGCGCGCCACTCCCATAGGGCGGCAGGACTCGGGCCGGACCATTCTCGGTCCTTCCACGATCCGTCTGGTACTCGTAGGCAGACCAGGCAAGCAGATTTCGAGGCGGCGTCGTGGGAATGTCCCGGCTGGGCCGTGATCGCAGGCTATATTCAACTCTGAGGAATGATCCGCCGCATGGACCTGTAGGTTGGTGTGAGATTCGCGTGAGCGATCCACAGGCAGTGGCGAGGGAAGAGGACTCCAGACAGCCCAGGAAAGGGGCCACATGATGAAGACGACCGTACTAATGGGAATCACCGTGCTCGCATCCTGCCTGATGGCGGGACAGAACGCGTATGCGGGATCA
This sequence comes from Planctomycetota bacterium, assembly GCA_022571635.1. GTDB lineage: Bacteria > Planctomycetota > Phycisphaerae > Phycisphaerales > SM1A02 > JADFNO01. Next base: position 6,865 of record JACZXL010000187.1, on the reverse strand, counting down.
GCCACTTTCATCTTCGATCCCGACACGCCGTATTTGAGCGTCGACGACAGCCCGTTTCTTGGGATCGATGATTTCACGCTGGAAGATTTCGAGGACGGCCTGGTGAACATCCTCGGCGTGACCATCGACGGCGGCATCATTCGCGAACCTAGCAACTTCACCGATTCCGTTGACGCTGATGACGGCGTAATCGACGGCAGCGGTACGGACGGACACTCCTATTGGCAACTCCAAGGCACCGAAGGCTTCACCATCAGCTTCGATCAAGACGTGCTGGGCGGCTTGCCCACGCTGGTCGGGTTCGCTTGGACCGACGGCAACATCGGAGGTCTCTTCCGCCTGGAAGCGTTTGACGCCAACGGCGTGTCAATCTTCGAGGTCGTGCTCGGCAACCTCGTCCACACCGGCACCACCGAGGAAGATCGCTTCATCGGGGTCGAGTTCGCCGGCGGCATCGCCTCGCTGTTTCTCTCGACTTCGTTCGGCGGGATCGAGATCGATCACGTCCAGTACGCATCGATCATACCGCTGCCCGCGCCCCTGGCGCTGGGTTTGGCGGGATTGGCCGGCGTCGTCGTCGTTCGTCGCAAGAGACTGCTGGCAACCGCATAAACGCAAGATCACAACTGTAACTGTCCAAGGCTGGCGACCCGTCGTCAGCCTTGTTTGATTCAGTGGCCAGATCCGTCTTTGATCACGCGACGGTTGGTGAAGTGCGCTGCTTCAGCGGACGCCACCACGATTCGTTGGACTTGTACCAGTCGATCGTTTGGGCCAGCGCCTCGGGCCAGGTGCTGCGCGTCGCTCGCCAACCCAGTTCACTTTGTATCTTCGACGAGTCGATCGCGTAGCGGCGATCGTGGCCGAGCCGATCCTCCACCGGCTGGATCATGTCCTTACCACACCCAATCAGATCAAGAATCGTGTGCGTGAGATTCACGTTGCTCTGCTCGTTGTTGCCGCCGATGTTGTAGACCTCGCCGACCGCGCCGCGCTCCAATACCGCCAGCACCGCCTCGCAATGGTCGATCACGTGCAGCCAGTCGCGCACATTCAGCCCATCGCCATACAGCGGCACCTTCTGACCATCGATCAGGTTCGTTACAAAGAGCGGAATCACCTTCTCGGGATATTGATACGGGCCGAAGTTGTTCGAGCAGCGCGTGACAACGACCGGCAGACCGAACGTCGTGTGATACGAGAGCGCCAGCAGATCAGCGGCGGCTTTGGAAGCTGAATATGGACTGTTGGGCTGAAGCGGCGTCTGCTCGGTGAACTTCAGATCAGGCCGATCCAACGGCAGCTCGCCGTACACCTCGTCGGTCCCGATGTGAACGAAGCGCTCGATCGTTCCCAGTTCGCGACAGGCGTCCAGCAGCACCTGCGTACCCAGCACGTTGGTGGACACGAACGGGCTCGCATCGGCGATGGAGCGATCGACGTGCGATTCAGCCGCGAAGTGAACGACGCTGTCACAACCCGACAGCGCATGAACCAAATCGTCACGATCGCGGATGTCGCCGTGCACGAACTCGTAGCGCGGATCATCGGCGACGTCCGCAAGATTGGCCGGGTTGCCCGCATAGGTCAGCGCGTCGTAGTTGACGATGCGCCATTTCGGGCGCTCGTGCATTACAAAGCGCACGAAGTTGGAGCCGATGAACCCCGCCCCGCCCGTGATGAGAATCCGCCGCTCGCTACGCTCCACAGCCGTCGAACTCCCTACTTTTCGGCGGTCAACGGCGCCGGGACGGTGTCCTGCACGTGATTCGCCCCGCCCTTGGCCACGAGACAATTGGCGTGGTGCAGACTCTCGAAGGTGCCGGCGTCGGTCCACCAACCATCAAGCACGCTGTAGGTGAGATCGCCGCGACGGATGTACTCGTTATTCACCTCGGTGATCTCCAGCTCGCCGCGTGCGCTGGGCTCGAGATTGCGCGCCATGTCGAAGACGTCGTTGTCGTACATGTAGATGCCGGTGACTGCATAGCGACTGGGAGGATCGGCAGGCTTCTCCAATACTTCGACGATGCGCCCGTCCTCGATGCGCGGCACGCCGAAGCGCTGCGGATCGGGAACTTCCTTCAGCAGGATTCGCGCCCCGCTGGGTTGGGTGAAGAACTCGCCCACCGGCTGGCGGATGTTTTTCTCGATGATGTTGTCGCCGAGCACGACGCAGATCTTGTCGCCGTCGGCGAAGTCCTCCGCCAGGAGCAACGCGTCGGCGATCCCGCCTTCACCTTCCTGGTAGGTGTAGTGCAGCTCGCGGATGCCGAGCTTCTTGCCGTTGCCCAACAGCTTGAGGAAGTCGCCCGCATGTTCGCCGCCGGTGACGATGATGATCTCGCGCAGCCCGGCGTTGATGAGGCACTGGATGGGATAGTAGATCATCGGCCGATCGTAGATCGGCAGCAGGTGCTTGTTGGTCACCCCCGTCAAGGGGTGCAAGCGCGTGCCGAGCCCACCGGCCAGAATCACGCCCTTCATGGTCGATCACTCCGAGCGGATCGCGGCGGAGGATCGGTTGATGGCGGTTGGCAAACTGACATTGAAAGCTCTCTCGTCATGATACGCAATATCACTTCGTAGGGGAACGGCGGCGCGCGTCACCGCGTCATTGCGGGTCAGAAACGACGGCGGCGGCCTGGGCGTCGTTGAGCTGACGGCGCAGGGCCTCAGCCCGTCGTACGTGCCCCGGATCGCCCTGCGGCCGACGACTGAGCGCACGCTCGATTCGCTGCAACATTCGCCAGGCGTCGTCGAGTCGCCCCTGGGCCAGGATCCTTTCGACGAGGTTCAAGCGGATGGCGACATCCGCGGGTCGAACCGCCAAGGCTCGGGTCAGCGATTCGTGCGCTTCATCCAACCGCCCCAGCCCGTGAAGGACCGTCGCATTGGTATCCAGAATGTCGGGCTGTTGGGACTATAGCGCAACCGCGCGCTTGACGTATGGCAACGCTTCGGACGAGCGAGCCGGGGACTGCGCGATCACGAAGGCAAGATTATTGAGCGCCGCGGCGTTGTCCGGCTGGTCGGTGAGAACCCGCTCAGTATTTCCTATTACATCGCCACGACCCACCACATCGCTCAGGTGACGGTTGGAGCCCCGTTCTCACCGATGCTCGGAGGGCCGTTGGTCACCGTGTCATCAGTCCCACGGCCGATCTGAGTCTGTTTCGACGGTGGCGTAGTGGGGGCGCCAACTTGGGTTGGCGCGCACGAAGGCAACGTAGTTGAAGAAAATGTCGCGGCCAAGGGCATCACCCGCGCCGAGGTGGAACTCGGATCGTTGCGTTTGATCGCGCGATTCATCAGGGCCAAGGATCGCCAAAGCAACCGTGTCGTCGATTATGCCCGCACCCTGTGTAGTGCTGCATCCTGTGATTAACAGGGCCGCCGTCAATACCGGCATCGCAAGCACCAGTTCATTGCGTTTCATTCGTGGTTTCCCTTAGTAACAGGTTCTTTGGGCTGCTCGAGATTCCATTCACGGATCGACACAGTAAATGTTCTACTGAAGCCAAAAAACACCACCGCATTGCAATGAGCGGCTTGCGAATCCAGAAAATGGCGATTAGGTATATGTTAGGTGGTTCTAGGGTATCAACCAGGGTGTTTGCCCTAGCAGAGGCAATTTCCGCATTTACTAACAAGTCCACGCTGGCGATCAGCCGAAAATGAACTCGTCCGGTAAATCATTGATGGCAGTACCAGCTGCTCGCCAAATTGAACCATTCGCGAGTCCTAATATGACAACTAAATGGGCACATCGATTGCCGATAACGTTCCTTGCAGCGCTGTTCTGTACGAATGCAGGAATTGGGCAAACAGACACTTCCGCCGAGACCGGGCAAGATCAACCAGGGCCGATCGCTGATGATGGTCCGTCTTACCCCGTCGGTCCGATCGTTCTCCATTACGTCACACAGAATCCACAGCATCCATCACTGGATGCGGTGATGGCTATCGAAGTCGAGTTGGGACAAACCGCTGGCGGTTTCGTCGCACCCCGTGAGGGAGCGCCTTCGGTAACTTTTCGTTTGGCGGATCTGGCTCAACGACCAAGCACGCAGTACTACGCCAGCGCTATTCAAACGATTCTCGAAACGATACGCGACTACTTTTCGCAACAAGAAATCCTGGGCGTATATGTTGCGCCGGATCCGTTTGAGATCGACGAATCCGGAAGAGACCTCCGACCAGCCGGCCAAACATCGCTTCGTGTGCTGATTACAACAGGTATCGTGACGGAACTCCGAACATTGGCGTCCGGCCATCGCATCGAAGCCCGGGAACGCATCAATAATCCATTGCACGCGCGAATTCGTGAGCGATCACCGATCCGACCCGCGGCTGAAGCTGATGAAGAGGTTCAAACCCTGCTTCGTAAAAAAGAGCTTGATCGTTATCTGTTTCATCTAAGCCGCCATCCCGGACGACGTGTTGACGCATCCATTGCAGCAGCGCAGGCGCCTGGAGGCGTAACGTTGGATTACCTGATTACTGAGAACAACCCCTTCTTTTTGTACGCTCAGGTGTCCAACACCGGCACGAAAGCAACTGAGCGATGGCGCGAACAGTTCGGCTTCGTTCATACGCAGTTGACCAACAACGATGATGTGTTGGAGTTCTCCTATATCACAGCTGGATTCAAAGATACCAATGCCGTCGTAGCTTCTTATGAAGCACCATTCACGAATAATGATCGTCTGCGTTGGCGGGTGTACAGCCTATGGAGCGAATTTACGGCGACGGATGTAGGCTTTTTCGATGATGACTTCACCGGGGAGACGTGGGAGCTCGGGGGCGAGTTAATCGCCAACATCTATCAAGACCGGGAACTGTTCGTTGACTTATTCGGTGGTGTGCGTTTTCTGTCCGCTGAGGTTGCGAACCCACTCGTCGGTGAAGGTCAGGAAACTTTTCTTCTTCCAAAGGTCGGTCTGCGCCTTGAGCGAACGACCGAAACGAGTTCCCTGACCGGTTCCGTAGGTCTGGAATGGCAAGTCGGGGGTATTACCGACGTTCAATCCGCCCAACTTACAAGGCTAGGGCGTACGTTGCCCGATGACGACTGGGCGGTCTTGCAGTGGGGATTGACCCATTCATTTTACCTGGAACCGCTACTTGATCGTGATGCGTGGCAGGATCCGACGACGCCGGAGAGTTCAACACTGGCGCACGAGATCGCCATGTCGATTAAGGGTCAATATGCGTTCGATAAGCGCTTGATTCCCAATCTCGAACAGCCGGTAGGTGGATTGTACACGGTTCGTGGGTATCCGGAGTCTATTGTCGCCGCAGATACAGCGATCATCGGTAGTCTTGAGTATCGCTATCACGTTCCGCGAGCGTTTGAGATCGAGTCTGAACCGCGACAGATGTTTGGTAAGGCGTTTCGAGCAGCTCCACAGTATGTCTACGGCCATCCCGATTGGGACTTGATCCTCAAGGGGTTTATCGATGTGGGCCGAACGTTCGTCAGCGATCCACTTCCGTTTGAGAGTGACGAGACGCTGGTGGGCGCCGGGATAGGTCTCGACTTTATATACCGGCGCAACGTTCGCCTGCGTTTGGATTGGGGTTTTGCCTTGCAGGATATCGACAGCAGGGACGTAAATTCGGGGTCAAACCGCCTCCACGTCGTTGTCAGTCTGCTGTTCTAGGCGGCACGAAGAACCTGTTATAGGACATATCGGATATCCGGCAGCAGAATCCTGCCTTGCCTCGGCAGGTACGGTGTCGTTTGTAGACGCCTGTGCCAATCCTTCGGATTGTAGGGCTGCGTTCTTACCTATTTGTAAGACTTTCCTTTTGTACGGCAAATCTTGGGCTAAGTTCCTCTTACGACCGGCTGCTCAGGCAGCAGGAACGTAAAGGAGAAGATCCGATGCTCAAGCCTACACAAAGCGTAGATGTACCCGTTATTCGTCTAACCGCAGCCGTGTTGATTGCCATCGCCATAGGTGTTGTCCTCTTGACTGATGCAGCAGCCTATGGCGGTCCGCCCAATGGTACTGTGGTGCGCGGCGAAGTCAGTTTCACACAAAACGGCAATCAGCTGACCATCCAGGCCAGTGACGGCAGCATCATCAATTACTCCAGCTTCGATATCCTGCCCAATGAGATTGTTCAGTTCCTTCAGCCGCACGACATGGCGCGAGTGTTGAACCGAATCACCGGCCCGGACCCGACGAGCATCCAAGGAACCCTTCGAGCCAACGGCCAGGTCTACATCGTGAATCCGGCCGGGGTCTTTTTCGGTGCGGGTGCTGTTGTGGATGTTGGTGGGATCTATGCAGCAGCCGGCAATATGACCGATTCCGATTTCATCGACCATGTGGATTCCTTTACCGATCTCACTGGGTCAGTGATCAACGAAGGGCTGATTCAGGGTAACGTAATTCACCTGATCGGCCAGCACGTTGCCAATCACGGCTCACTCGTCAGTGACAATGGTTTTATCACGATGCTTGCGGGCAACAGCGTTTTTATTCGACAGCATGGCGAACATCTTTCGATACGAATCGACGGGCAGGACCTCCATACTCGTAATGCGACCGCCACGGATCTGACGAACGCCGATGGCGCCGGTCCGCTTGCGATTGATAACACTGGGTCGATCAGTGCCGGCCGAGGCCACGTCATCTTCGGAGCCGGTGATCTGTTTGCTTCAGCCATTCGCAGTACCGGTGTTGTTGATACGGCACGCGGGCGATTCAAGGTTGGAACCGTAAAGTCGCAACCTGCTGGAGGTGAGAACTCCAGCGCGAGCGGTCAAGGAGGTCAGTCCCAAGACGCCGGCGGGGACGAGCCAGCAGCCAACGCCGGTCAAAACGGTAACGGCAATGTCGCGGGCAGCACT
>JACZXL010000012.1 GCA_022571635.1 Planctomycetota bacterium | reverse complement strand
CCAGCTGAGCTTCGCGCATGGCTGCTCACCGCCTCGGGGTCGCTGGACTCATCCTCGCGGGTCCAGTAGCAGCAGCGTGATCGTGACGAGTTGTAACAGTGCCGCCCCCAGTATCCATTTGACGAATGTCTCGAACGATTCGGGATCACCGAGCTGGAGCAGGCCGAAGAACGCGCACGAAACGACCAGCAGTTGCGTGATGCCGGCAATCATCTTGGGCGCGGTCAGCTCGCTTCGGCGTACGCGATCACTGCGGACCTCGTCGGAGAGTTCAAGAATCGCGCGCCGCACTTCGGCTAGTGGTTGGTCCGTCGGTGGGGATGCCGGCTCGGGCGTCGGGGTATCGACGTCCCAGTTAAACTCGCGGGCGGTGTCCTCGGAAGCTTCCGCGGCTGCCGGCGCCGATTCGGGCGCCTCGGGAATCGGCGGCGACGGCGCGAGCACCGGGCGACTTGCGGCCGCAGAGGGGATCGGCTCCGATTCGCCGTTACGCAGAATGACCTTCACCGCACCCGCCAAGGAGTCCACGGCTCCCGCAGCGTTCGCCTCATGCGCCGCGTCGCGGTCGGAAGAGATCAGAAGCGTGCGACAGCCGGCGGCTCGACCGGCGGCGATATCCCGATCTTGATCGCCGATGACCCAACTGTGCTCGAGATCCAACTCCATGTCCCGGCTGGCTTGGAGGATCATCCCCGGGTTCGGTTTACGCCATGGGTGATCGCGCCGATACTCGGCGACCGTGCCTTCGGGGTGATACGGACAATAATAGAAACGCTCGATCAGCCCGGGCTGATGAATCTCGTCGTCCAGCAACTGCGCGATCCGCTGGTGCACGGCATCAACATCGGCCTCGGTGAACTTGCCGCGGGCCACGCCGCCTTGGTTGGTCACAACCACGAGTCGATAGCCGGCCTCTCGCAACTCGGACAACGCCTCGGCCGCGCCGTCCAGTAGGCGGACCGATTCCGCATCGCCGAGGTCACCGCGGTTGGCGATTAGTGTGTTGTCACGATCAAGGAAGATTGCCGGTTCCACCGCGATCAGGATACCCCGATTGTCGCCGATCAGCCATTCGCCCCCCGAAACCGACCCCCCCGGCACTCAGGACGCCATCCCGGTCGGCCCGGGCCATGCCGACCGGCCCTCGGCCGGCTCCATCCAGCGAGCCGGGACGTTCCTGACCCCCAGTGACTCCCAAACCGCAACAATCCCGCCTCCGGCCCAGCCGCGAGTGACGTCTTGGCGACTCGCTGGTTTTTGTGCAAGACCAGCGGCTGGATTGGACATACTGCCTATGGAGGGATGATGCATACTGAGCGGCTGAATTCGCACAGTATCCGGATGCACGCGGTGCGTCTCCACCAGCTCCTGCAGGGGAGGCAGCCGTGAATCGTGGGATTGGATCGACCTGGATGGCGACTGTATCGCCGTCACCGCTGACTTGGTCATTCTTCCTGGGCAAAGGACGGGTGACGAGGCAATGACGACCAACAAACGTTCCGCGGGAGAGTGAAGAGGAGTTCCCTAATGCTGGGTTACCGATTCCCGACGGTCCACTGGTTGCTCGCTCTGCAGGCCATGGCTCTTGCGATCTGCTCGTTGCCCGTATCGGCTGACACGATCCATGTCCCGGCGGACTTTCCCACCATCCAAGCGGCCATCGATGCGGCCACGGACGGTGATGAGGTGGTCATCGCCCCCGATACGTACACCGGCTCGCAAAACCGTGATCTGGACTTCACCGGCAAGGCGATCACTGTTCGTAGCACCGACCCCAATGATCCCGATGTCGTCGCGGCCACGATCATCGACTGCCAGCAGGCCGGCCGGGGGTTCATCTTTCAGAGCGAGGAAACCCTTGAGTCCGTCGTCGACGGCCTTACCGTCGTGAACGGGTTTGCGACGGACGGCGCCGGCGTCTACCTGGTCAATGGCAGTAGCGCGACGATCAAAAACTGCGTCTTCACCGGCAACACCGTCCCGATCTCCAGCGGGGTCTTCTTCAGTGACAACGCCCCGACCCAGAGGGCTGACCTGGTGATCATCAACTGCACGATAAGCGACAATCTCGGCGGCGGGTTCGCCGCGTTCGCCATCGAAAATTTGACCGTCACCGGCAGCATCATCAGCGGCAACAGTGGTACGGCCATCGATACTGGCTTCCCCTTCTCCCCCTTTCCGAACCTCATTGTGCGGAACAGTACGATTGTTGACAACGACGGTGGGGGGATCACGACCAATCAGGCCACTACCATCGAACTTGCCAACTGTACCGTGGCCGACAACGGTGGTACCGGTGTTGTGGCAAGCGAAGTGGCTTTCGGCAGCGGTGTCATGATCACCAACTGCACGATCACCGGCAACACTTCAGATGAGGGAACCGGCGGCTTGCGCTGCGAAGCATCTACTTCGGCGGTGATCCGCAACTGCCTCATAGCTGACAACACCGGCCGTGTGGGCGGAGGGCTTTTGATCAGCAGCTTCGCAGTGTTTGAGATCACCGGCTGCACGTTGGCCGGGAATGTTTCGATGGAGTTCGGCGGTGGAGGCATCCTCGCCTTTGGCACCGACCCGGTCGCTATCCGAAACTGCATTCTTTGGGGTAACCAAGCTCCCATGGGGCCGCAACTGCTACTCGATTCTGGCTTCAATAATCCAGCTATCGTCAGCGTGGACTTCAGCGCCGTTGAAGGGGGCGAGAAGGGCGTGTTCGTCGATGAGACCTGTTGCTCGCCCAGCCAACTCTTGTGGGGCGTTGGTAACATCGAGGTTGACCCGCAATTCGTCGATCCGGAGAACGCAGACTACCATCTCTCTTCCCGCTCGCCGTGTATCGATACCGGAGATCCAGCGTTCGAGCCAGAGCCTAAAGAGACCGACATCGATGGTGATCCACGCATCATCGACCGGCAGGTTGATATCGGCGCTGACGAGTTTCGAAAACTCGGCGATCTCGACGCCGACGGATCGGTTGGCGTCAAGGACCTGCTCATCCTCTTGGGCAGTTGGGGGCTGTGCGCTGACTGCAATGACTGCCCGGCCGATATCGACGGCGACTGCTCCGTCGGCGTCAAGGACCTGCTCATTCTGCTGGGGAACTGGGGGTAGGAAAGGGCCGAAACCCCGAGCAGTCGAAGGCTTGCGGCTTTCCATCAGACGTATCACCACTCAATGATGGCGTCGCACCATCTCGCCGTGGTGTCCGGGGCCCTAGTCGCCGAAGCAGGTCTTGACGGCGCGGGCGGCGGCGACCAGCGGATCATCGTCGGGCACGAGGCGCTGCTTGCCGATGGCGAAACGGATGTCCACGTCGCCCAGCCCGCCGTCGCGCATCACGACCATCCGATCGCGGGCCCCGCTCATCAGTAGTTCGATCGCGTGATAGCCGAACTGCGTGGCGAGCACACGATCATCGGCAATGGGCGTGCCGCTGCGCTGAATGTAACCGAGGACGGTCGTGCGCGACTCGATGCCGGTTCGGGTTTGGATCTCACTGGCGATGCATTGACTGACGCCGCCGAGGCGAACCGGCTGCGGGTTGGTCGGATCGAAATGCGCAACGACCTGGTCTCCATTGATCGGCCGAGCGCCCTCAGCACAGGCGATGATGGAGAACCCCCGACTACGGTGCATACGGCTTTGGACGAACTGGCAGATATGATCGATGTCGTAGGGGATTTCCGGGATGAGGATGACATCGGAGCCGGAGGCGACGCCGGCGTGCAGGGCGATCCAACCGGCATTTCGGCCCATGACCTCGCAGACCATGACGCGGTGATGGCTCATGGCGGTGGAGTGCAGTCGGTCCAAGGCGTCGGTGGCGGTGGCGGCGGCGGTGAGGAACCCGAAGGTGATGTCGGTGCCGACGACGTCGTTGTCGATCGTCTTGGGAACCGCGATGCAGTTGACGCCGGCTTCGACGAACGGGGCGGCGCAACTGATCGAGCCGTCGCCGCCGATCACGATCAGCGCGTCCAGACCGTGAGAATCGAGCGTCCCCAGGCAGCGGTCGGTGACGTCGGTGAAGATCGGGTTGCCGTGCTCGTCGTCGCCGGTGTAATACCGGGCGGGGTCACATCGATTGTTGGTGCCGAGGATGGTTCCGCCGCGGGTGAGTATTCCCGAGACGTGCAGGCTGGTCAGATCGCACACGCGATTCTCGACGAGGCCCTGGAAGCCGTCTTCGATCCCAAATACGAGAAGGCCGTGCTTATAGATGGCGGTCTTGGTGAGGGCGCGGATGACGGCGTTCAGCCCGGGACAGTCGCCCCCGCCGGTCAGGATGCCGATTCGCGTGATCTTCGATGATGAGCGTGTGGGTGTACCGGCCACGTTGCGCCTCGGGGGTTCATCGTACGCTTTGGCCGACGATGGCCGTTGTCTGTGGTCGCCCAGCGGTCCACCGCACCGCGTTGGGCACTGTCCTACTCACAAAGCTACCATCGTCATCCTATGACTGACGCTGTCGAGAGTACGCGAGGCCGCGCTGACGAGACCGACGTGGATAGGCTCGAGCATGCCCGGCGCGAGAAGCTGCGGCGGTGGCGCGAGGAGTTCGGGTTCGAGCCCTACGGGCGGCGCGTGGACGGATTGGTGGCCTTGGCGGAAGCGCGAGCCATGCTCGATGCGGCTGCGCACGAGGCGTACAACGAGTCGAAGTCGGCCGCGAAGGACGATCCGTCGGCGAAGATCGTTGATCGCCGGCCGAGGGCGAAGGTCGCCGGTCGCTGCGTGCAGCACCGGCCGATGGGCAAGCTCGTGTTTCTACGGCTGCGCGATCACAGCGGCGACCTTCAGATCAGCATTTCCAAGTCCGATGTCGAGGGTCAGATGTTCACGTTGGCCAAGAAGCTCGACTATGGGGACATCGTCGTGGCCGAGGGTCCGGTGGGGATGACGCAAAAGGGCGAGGTTTGTGTTTGGGCCGATCGTCTGGAGTTGCACTGCAAGTCGCTGGCCCCGCCGCCGGAGAAATACCACGGGCTGACGGATCCGGAGCTTCGGTACCGGCATCGATACGTGGACATGTACGCGAGCCCCGAGACGATCCGCGTGTTTCAGCTCCGATCGGAGTTGGTTGCGCGGATGCGGCGGTTCATGGAGACGTGGGGGTATCTGGAGGTCGAGACGCCGATGATGCAGCCGATCGCCGGCGGGGCGGCGGCCCGGCCGTTCGTCACGCATCACAATGCGTTGGACATCGACCTGTACCTTCGCGTCGCGCCGGAGCTGTACTTGAAGCGTTTGCTCGTGGGTGGTCTGCCGCGCGTGTACGAAATCAATCGCAGTTTCCGTAACGAGGGTGTGGATCGAACGCACAACCCCGAATTCACGACGCTGGAAGCCTACGAGGCGTTCGGCGATTGCTGGTCGATGCTCGACCTGACCGAGGCGCTGCTGCACGAGCTGGCGCTGTCCGTCTCTGAGGCTGATCGACCGATCGTCCCATACGGCGAGTTGGAGATCGACTACTCACGCCCGTTTGATCGCGTGCGGTACGACGAGCTGTTTTCGCGGACACTGGGGTTCCAGATGACGGACTTTGCGAAGGTGCGGGCCAAGGCCGGCGAGTTGACCATAAAGGACGCGGACAAGCTCGACGATTGGCTGCTGGTCAACGAAGTGTACGAGCATTTCTGTGAGCCGACGTTGGACCCGAGCCGGCCGACGTTCGTCACGGATTACCCCAGCGCGGTGTCGCCGCTGACTCGGCCGCAGCACGACCGGCCGGAGCTGTGCGAACGATGGGAGTTGCTGGCCGCGGGCACCGAACTCGGCACCGCCTATACCGAACTGAACGATCCGGACGTTCAGCGGGCCAAGTTCACCGAGCAGCTTGGCGGCGCGGATGAAGAGGTGCAGACGTTTCGGTCATTGGACGAGGATTTTCTCAACGCCCTGCGGGTCGGGATGCCGCCGGCCGGGGGGTTGGGGCTGGGGGTTGATCGCATGATCATGCTGATGACCAATTGCAGCAGTATCCGTGACGTGATTCTGTTTCCGCTTCTGCGGCCGCACTGACCATATTTAGAGCCGAGGACGGGGCTGGTCGGCATCTTGATCGAAGGTGGGACCTATTATTGACGAGGAAACTGTTTGGAGTGATCCATGATGCGAAAGCACCAACGAAGCGTACTCCTTCTTCTGGTCGCCGCTGTTGTCGGGCTTGTGTCGAGTTCGGCGCGGGCGGATGACTGGCAGCTTGTCCAAGAGGATTGGTACGTCGTCGAGCTGGCCGGACACAAGGCGGGATGGATGACCAGTTCGATCCATTCCGACGGCGAGCGATATCGCAGCGACAGTCAGGTGCGGCTGAGTTTTGGCCGGGGGCCGGCGACCACAACCATCGAGTTTGATTCGAGCTTCGTAGAGTCACACCAAGGCGAACCGGTGAGCCTGAAGTTCCGTCAGAAGATGGGTCGCCAGCCGGTCCAGACCCTCTGGGAGTTTGCCGCCGACCATGTGGTGCAAACGACCGAGCAGGCGGGCCGGGAAACAGTAACCGAGCTTCCGCTTCCCGAGGGAGACTGGCTGACGCCGATGGCGATGGGAAGGTACTGGCTCCAACAGCAACAGTCTGGGGTGCAGGAGATGACGTATCGCATCATCGACCCGGCGAACGGATTATCGCCGATCGCAGTGACGCATCGGTTCGTGGCTGAGGAGGTGATGCAGCGAGACGGTCAGACGGTCGCGGTCACCGTATGGAGGACGACCACTGACAAGCCGCCGGTGACGGCGACGGAAAAGTACGATTCGCAAGGGACGTTGATGCATCAGGCGCTGACCGTCGGTTTCGAAATGATCACGCGGATCGCCACCAAAGCAGAGGCGCTGGCTGAGCCGGGCGAGCGGCCGGAATTGCTGGTGGACATGTTGGTCAAACCCAACGAGCCGATTGCCGGATCAACGCGAACGACCACCGCGACGTTGCGGCTGCGCATAAAGAACGGTGAAATCCCGACCCTTCCTTCAGCCGGGGCCCAGCGCGTGGAGGTCGGTGATGACGCTGGGTCAGTGCTCCTGCACATCGATATCAACGAGAATCAACTTGCGTCCGCGGAAGAGGGGCAGAATCCGGCGTATTTGCAGGCCTCGGCGGTCATCGATTCAAAGGATGAGCAAATTCGTCAGCTCGCCGCCCGTGCGACTGACAGGGCGGGCGACGATCCGTACGAACAGGCCGAAGCGATGCGGAGCTTCGTGCATCGATATATCTCCAACAAGGACCTCAATACGGCTTTCGCCACCGCATCGGAGGTCGCCCGCCTCAAGAGCGGCGATTGCTCGGAGCACGCGGTTCTCTTGTGCGCCATGCTCCGTACGCAGGAGATTCCCGCTCGGATTGCAGTCGGGCTGATCTATGCGGAGTCGTTCCTGCAGCAGCGCGGGGTGTTCGGCTGGCACATGTGGACGCAGGCGCTGATCGACGGGAAGTGGGTCGATTTCGACGCGACGCTTCGGAACCGGTACCACGCCGCGCACGTGCTCACCAGCACCTCCGATCTTGCCGACGGCGCGTTTTCCCGGCAGATGGGCGAGGCGCTTCAACTGATCGGGAATCTGGAAATTGACGTCGTGGAGGTCGGGTACGAGCGATTGGGCGCGACGTCCAGACCATGATGGACGACGTTCCCAAACTGCCGCCGCGTCCAACCGACGGACACAAAGGAACGTTCGGAACGGTCTGCGTGATCGGCGGCCAGACGGGTGGGCCGAGGGTGATGCTGGGGGGACCGGCGTTCGCCGCGCTGGGCGCGTTGCGGGCCGGGGCTGGGCTCGCGGTGTTGGCGGTACCCGCGCCGCTGTTGGCCGAATCACTCACGGTCGCCCCATCTGCGACCGGCCTCGCCTTGCCGGTGGACGAGCAAGGCTACGTACGAGCGAGCGCCGTGGCGGCCCTGCTTGACGAGTTTCTTCACGAATACGACTGCGTGGCGATCGGCCCCGGGTTCGGCGCCGACGAGCCACAACGCCAAGTTGTAATGCGCCTGATTGGACAAGACGACGTGCCGTTGGTCGTCGATGCCGATGCGCTCAATGCCCTGGCCGCGGTGGCGGAGTTTCATCGGGACTTTCGAGCGCCGGCCGTGCTCACACCACATCCGGGCGAGTATCGGCGGCTGGCCGCGGCGCTGGGTTTGGACGGCGATCCCGTCGATGCCGCCCGTCGTCCCGCCGCGGCCGAGCAGTTGGCGCAGCGCCTCGGCTGTGTCGTCGTGCTCAAGGGCGCGGCCACGATCGTCACCGATGGCGTGCAGACCTGGAGTAACCCCAGCGGCAACGTCGCCCTGGCCACCGCCGGTACGGGGGACGTATTGACCGGCGTGATTGCGGGATTCGTCGGACAGTTCTTCAAGCCGCGCGCCGGTGCGTCCTCATCATCGATCACCCCGCGACCACAAGAAAGCATGAGCCTGTACGACTGCGCGCGGCTCGGGGTGTATGTGCATGGCTTGGCGGCGGATCGGTGGGCGCAGCGCCACGGCCAGGCGGGATTGCTCGCGACTGATCTGCTCACCGAACTACCCGGCGCGATCGCCCAGCTTCGCACCACACAGTAAAGCGACTCGTCACGCCCGGGACGCTACACTGGCGGTTCTATGGCGACCACGGCTCGACCTCACACCGATATTCGATCGCTCCCGCCCAACGGCTATGTCGAGGGCGTGTATGCCATCCTGAATCCACAGATCGGGACCACCCGCGCCGGCAAGCCGTACTTGAAGTGTCTGCTCCGCGACGCCACGGGAGAAGTGACAGCCCGGCAGTGGAGTCTGGACGAGGCGGCTTTCTCCGAGTTGGGGTCAACCGGGTTCGTCTGGGCGGCTGGACATACGCAGCTCTACAACGGCCAGCTCCAACTCATCGTCGAGCAGCTCAAGCCGGTGCAGGTCGGCCAGGACGAGCTGGCGGCGCTGCTCCCGTCCACGAACCGCGACATCGACGAGATGTTCGGCGAGGTCACAGCCATGCTCGGTACGCTGGGGCACTCAGCCGTGAAAGCCCTGGCTGAGGTGTACCTGGCTGACGAAGATCTGATGTCGAGATTCCGTCAGGCCCCCGCTGCCGTCAGTATGCATCACGCCTACATCGGCGGGTTGCTGGAGCACACGCTGCAACTGCTCAAGCTGGCTGAGGTGATGTTGCCGCTGTACCCGAGGCTGAACCGCGACATCGTGCTGATGGGGCTGTTCCTTCACGATCTGGCCAAGACGACGGAACTGACCTGGGAGAAGGGATTTGACTACACCGCCGACGGGAACCTGATCGGCCACGTGGTGCGAGGGGCGATCTGGCTCCAAGTGAAGGCGGCGCTGGCGGGCAAGCAATCGGGACATCGTCTGCCCCCCGATGCCCTGCGCGTGTTGCAGCACATCATCATCAGTCACCATGGCGAACCTGAGTACGGTGCGGCGAAGCTGCCCAGCACGCCGGAGGCGATCTTCGTCGCCATGTTGGACAACCTCGACGCGAAGACGGAGATGGCCCTGTCGCATTCGCGCCCCGACCCCGCCCCGGTCCTGGTGGTTGAAGGCGACTTCACGGACAAGGTGTGGGCCTTGGGGACACGGCTGTTCAAACCCGATCCGTTGCGCGGGGACGATTCCTGATCGCCCTAGAAACGCAAGAGCAGCGGAATCAAAAGCAGGGCGCCGTGGTTGTGTGGGTTGGAGAGGCTCGGCCCGACGGCTTCTTGGATTTCGCCGTCGCCGCGCCTAGAGTCGCTGCCGGAAGAAGAAGCGGCCAACAGGAGGCAACCTGTCATGCTCGAACCGCAGCGGTTTTTGCTCGGCATCCCGGTGTACAACGAGCAGAAGTACGTGACCCAGGTGCTGGCGGAGGTTCTTCGGTACGCCCAGGACGTGCTGGTTATCGACGACGGCTCGACGGACGACACGCCGCTGCTGCTGGCCAGGCAGTCCGTGGAGGTGATCCGCCACGCCGAGAACCGCGGCTACGGGCGATCGATGCAGGACATGCTGCGATGGGCGAAGTTCGACGGGTTCGACTGGCTGATCACGATGGATTGCGATGAGCAGCATGAGCCCGCGGCCATTCCCCGGTTCATTCAAGCGGCGCAGCGCGACACCGCGGACGTCATCTCGGGCAGTCGCTACCTCGTTTCCACGCCGTCGGATGACCCCCCTCCGCAGGATCGCCGCATCATCAATGCACAGATCACCGACGAGCTGAACGCACGGCTGGGGATTTCGTTGACCGATGCGTTCTGCGGATTCAAGGCGTATCGCGTGTCGGCGTGCGAGCGGCTTTCGCTCGACGTGAACGGGTACGACTTCCCGATGCAATTCTGGGTGCAGGCGGTCGTGCACAATCTCCGCATCGAGGAGATTCCGGTGCGGCTGATTTACAACGATCCGACGCGCAGCTTCGGAGGACCGCTGGACAATCCACGGAGCCGGCTGGAGCACTATCGGCGCACGCTGCACCGTGAGCTGCAGCGGTGCTCAGCCATGTTGCCAGTGGGGGCGATGGACGGGCTGCACGAGGAGCCGGCGGCCAGCCTGTGCCGCTCGTGCTGAGCGAGGTGCGGTCAAGCGACGTGAGCGTCCAGCTGACCATCGAGCCGAGCTGCGCCCAATGGGCCAAGCTGCTGGCGGCCGAACCGGCCGGTCAATGGCAAGGCGATACGCTCTCGGCGTGGCGCCGGCGGACCCGCCGTGAGCTGGGCCTGGCCGTAGATCGGCCGATCATTGCGACCGGTCATCAGACACTGCTGTGGCATCCGGGGATTCTGGTGAAGTACCTGCTGGTGAACGCGATCGCGGCGGATATGGGCGAGGTGGCCACGGCGAACCTCGTGGTCGATCAGCACGTCGGTGCTTTCAGTCAGTTCGAGATCCCGGTGCGGGGCGACGACGGCGCGCTCGCGGTAAAGACCGTGACCCTGGCGCCGCATCGAAAAGACGTACCGATGGCCAGACATCGGGCGTTCACCCCGCCCGAAGCGCCCCGTGATTTGCCGGGGGCGCTGCCCTCGGTTCGCCAGGGTGTTGATCGAATCTTCCAGGCCGTTGCTGCGCATAGCGGCGCGCCGAACGCGGCGCTGCAGATGGCGGCGGCGCTGGCCGAGTTGATGTCGCCGTGGGTGGACCGGATGCCCAACGTCACCGCCAGCGATCTGGTGCAAACCACGCTGGCCCGGTCGATCCTTCAACAGATGGCGCAGGATCCAAAGGGGTGCATTGAAACCTACAACGCCGCGGTGGACGCCGTGCCCGAGGGTGGGATCGGCCGGCTCGAAGGGACCGGCGACGCGGTCGAGCTTCCCATCTGGCGTGTCGGTGCCGACGATACACGGCGGCGCGGTCGGCTGGGCGATCTTCGGGCGTGGGTCGAGACTGAGTCGCCGACGTTCGCGATCATGCCGCGAGCCCTGTTTATGACGGCTCTGGTTCGCTTGGGCATGTGTGATCTGTTCGTGCATGGCACCGGCGGGGCGCGCTATGACCGGGCGATGGAATTGTGGGTGAGCCAATGGCTGGGGCTGGAGCCGGCGCCGATCGTGGTTGCTAGTGCGACGCAAACATTGCCGCTGGGTCCGCCTCCGGAACAGCGTATTGACGTCGCCGGCGCGCGTCGCACTGCACGGAAGCTGTGGCACGATCCGCAAAGTGCAGCGGACACGGCCGGGCCCGGTCCGGCCAAGCGCTCCTTCCTTGGGCGGATTGAAACCGCTCCTCGCCGTTCAGCCCAGCGTCGCGCGCTCTTCCACGAGCTGCACGAGTGCCTGGCCGAGCTTCGCCGCGGGCAAGCGCGGTCGATTGAGGCGGCGCAGGGACGGGTTGCCACGGCGGTTCGCCAGGCGCACGAGGCGCCGATCGTCGATCGAAGAACGTGGTCGTTTCCGCTGTATCCGCAGGAGATGATCGATCAACTGGCCCAAGCGGTTCGCGCGGCCGTCGTGGGAGCCGAAGCATCTGTCGTCACGGCGACCCGGAATCCTCCGACGATTTCGACGTGAGCAGCAGCGTCTGATAGCGGCGTCGAGCTGACAGGCCCAGTATCCGCACGACCTGCATCCGCTGCTCGACGACCGGCCCCAGGCCCTCAGCGACATAGATCACGCTCGTGGTGTTCGCATCGGCAAACTGCAAATCGGCGGTGAAGCTCACGTCAACGCGCTTGGTGAGCATCTCCCCCATCGGCGTGCGAATGAGGTAATCCCCCACGTATTGGATCGTTCGTCTGGCCTTGCCCGACTCTCGTTGGCGTGAAGGGTTGCGTGCGTCAACGACGCGCATCGCCACTTCGTGCTGCCGCACCTCGCCGGGCGGCAAGTCGCGATAGGCGACAATCAGGGGTGGCTGGAACAAGCTGATGGCCCGATCCACATGCGAGATCACCGCGGTCATCACCACGTTCTGATCGTCGTCCAACCGCCAGAACTCGCTTCGCTCGTCGCCGTGATGCGTCACCCAGGTCGCGCCGAACCGCTTCGTCCGAAGGCGGCGGTAGATGACCGGCTCGATGGCCCCGCCGCGTTGGGCCGTTTCGTACGTCCATTGGGTTGTGGTCAATGGGTAGATGGCCTCAGCGGCGAGCGATTCGGTGGCCGGCTGGATGGAAAGCACTTCAAATGGCGGCGAATCGGGCCTAACCGCGGCACAGCCGATCGGAGCGGCCGTCGATAGTGCGGCGCACAGCCTCATGGCTCGCCCGCGGCTCATTAGCGCGACAAACCCTTCGCCTGCCAGAGTCGTTGCAGGTCCTGCGGGTCGATGCGCTCGGTGATGATGCCGTTGGCATCGAGGCGCTTCAGCCGATTGCCTTGCGCGTCGAAGATCTGCGTGATGGAGCCGGCGTCGATCGCCAGCGTGGAGGTAAGGATCCAATGCCCGGAGCCGTCATCGGTGCGCTGCCAGCGATCAACGCGAAGCGGCATGCGCTGCCGGTGTGAGTCGTAGTGGTAGAAGGCAAGCTCCTCGCCGATCGAATCGTCCCGGGGCAGCAGGCTGCCGAGGAAGAACACCTCCGGCTGACACAAATACGCGCGATCGGGCAGGCTCCACTGTTTCGGCTCACGCGACATCTTCTCCTTGGAGCTGATAATGACGTTGAGCAGCCCGAAGTCGCGCACGCCGGTCTCGCCCGTTGTATCCAGCACCCGATTGCCGAGCCGCTCGGTGCGGAGGGTTGACCAGGCCTCTTTTGATCGATCCCACGCCATCCAAAAGCGGCTCTGCACGTCCAGGAAATGGTTGGACTGATCGCCGCCGAGCCCCCGCGCCTCGATGAGCACCAGGAGACCGACCTCGGCCTCCATATCGGTGTAGGCGCTGCGGGCCCGGTTGGCGTTGAGCTCGCCTCGCATTCCTTCCCGACCCTCGATGGTCAGGTAGCCGATTTCGGTGTCGTCCAGGCGCCGGCCTGAAGCCGAGGGCGTGTAGATGCGATACATGGCCTTTCTGCCGATTCTCCCGATCACCGAGCGGAGCTTCTGGGGCGTAAAGGAGTTGATGATCGCTCGTCCGCGGGCCAGCCGGGCCATCCGAATGGCCTGCACCTCGTCCTGCGGCCGGATTTGGATCGTTGCGAAGCTTGCGTCGAAGACCGGCCGCAGCCGCACAAAGTCCTGTGCCGTAGTGGCTAGTGAAAAGACGAGGAAGTCGTACTCACTGGTGGCAAGCACCAGCCACCCGGTCACGGCTTGGCCGGCAGCCCCCGCCGGACGCTCGATATAGAGTCGTTGACCGGTCGCGCCGACCACAGTCACAGGATCGTTGGCGATGACCCGCACCTTGGGGCTGCCGGCGCGGACCGTCTTGAGGTACTGCTGAACGAGCGTGGCCGCCGTCGGCGCGGCCAGCGCGGGGGTCAGGGGTTGGATCCGCATGGTCCACGTTGGCGCTTCCCCGCCTTCGGTTATCAAATAGCTCAGCTGGCTGTTGCGAAGATCGGATGTGACCACCGATCCCGCGGGCAGGTGCATCCGCAGCCCGAAGTTCGAGGCCACGAGCGGCGTTCTGTCCAGCCCCTGCTCGACCGGATCGATCGTCTGGGCGGGTGTGGATTGAGCGCGGGCGGGGCCGGTCAGGAGCGCCACGCCGAGCACCATGGGGGTCAACAGGCGGGTTCGGGGCATCGCGGGTCTCCAGATCAACGGCGGCAAGGCACGATTGAGGCGGGGCTCGAGCGGCCGACCGCTGGCGGACGGATGACTGTAGCCGGCTGATTTCAGGCCGTCGCCCGGCTCATCCACGGCTTGCTGAGTCGAACCGGTGAGGTATCGGCATGGGGTGGGCGGAGGCATCAAGCCATGGCTATCTTGGTTGACAGAGCACGGGGGCGACGTAAGATCAGCAGTTTCGCCGATCAAGCGTGATTGGTTTTCAGCGCGACCGCGGCCGGTGGACGCCGATCGGGCGGCTTTTTTCTTGGACCCTCCTTTTCGATGAGCGAAAACCGTATCAGAATCCGAATGGAGGCCTACGACCACCAGGCGCTGGACGCCTCGGCGCGCGAGATCGCCGAACACGCCAAGCGCACCGGAGCCAGGGTGGCCGGTCCCATACCGCTGCCGACCCGGCGTGAAATCTACACCGTGAATCGCAGCCCATTCATTGATAAGAAATCCCGTGAACAGTTTGAGATCAGAACCCACAAGCGCATCATCGACATCTCCGAGCCGAACGCTCGGACGGTGGAGGCGCTGAACCGGCTGGTGGTCCCAGCCGGCGTCTTTGTCAAGATCAAAGCCTAGAAAGAATGATGTTGAGCGGTTGGCCAAGTGCCGCCGCTCGTTTGTTTGAGTCAAGCGGTGTAGAACGGGCCGACCGCCCGGACACCTGACGGAACGGAAACGACTGATGCCTGCCGCGTTGCTTGGGCGAAAACTCGGAATGACCCGTTACTTCACGGAAAACGGAACCAACCTTCCGGTGACCGTGATTGAGGCGGGGCCGTGCGCCGTCACCCAGGTGAAGACCACCGAGTCCGACGAATACGCGGCGGTGCAGTTGGCGTTTGACGACGTCAAGCCGCGCCGCAGTTCCCAGCCGTTGATCGGACACGACCACAAGGCCGGCGTCTCGCCGAAGCGTTGGCATCAGGAGTTGCGGCTCGACGGCGATGAAGCGGCCGGCGAATACGAGCTGGGCCAGCGCATCGACGTCAGCACGTTCGAGAACGTCAAGTACGTCGATGTCACGGGGGTGAGCAAAGGCAAGGGATTCCAAGGCGTGATGAAGCGCCACCACTTCCAGGGCCATTGTGCGTCGCACGGCACCCAGCGCAAGCACCGCTCCGGGGGCTCGATCGGCGGGCATGCGACGGACCTCGGCACTGGTCCGAAGCTCAAGAAAGGCAAGAAAATGGCGGGGCGGATGGGAGGCGAACAGGTGACCATTCGCAGCCTGGATGTCATTGCCGTCGATCCCGAGCGAAATCTATTGTTGGTCAAAGGCCCGGTCCCCGGACCGGTGCGCGGTCTGCTGTTTATTCGAGAGGCCAAACGGTTGTACAGGAGTAAAGCCAAGCTCGCGAACGCCGGCGACTGAGAGCTGGGGATCGTGCAGGCCGGACAGGACTCCCGCCGCAGCGCGGTGGACCGGAACCGCACGATCGCGACAGACTAGGGTCAGATAAGCCGAGTCGAAACCCTGCCCGGTGTGAGCCGCTTGCGGCCGACCGCGGAGGGTGAGGCGAGACAGACGGGACGGCCCGTCAGGTACGAAACGATGATCAAACTGCCCGTGTACAACACAACCGGCAAGCAGGTGGAAACGCTTGCCATCGACGAGGCGCTGCTTGGCACCGAGGTGCGCCCGAACCTGCTCAAGCAGGCCTACGTCATGTTCCATGCCAACCGACGCCAAGGTTCCGCCAGGACGCGCAGCCGCGGAATGGTCGATGGGTCTACGCGCAAGATCTTTCGCCAAAAAGGCACGGGCAACGCTCGAATGGGGACCCGACGGACCGGCCTCCGCCGCGGCGGCGGCGTGACCTTCGCCAAGACGCGCGTTAAAGCTGAGTTCCGCCAGCGAATGCCCAAGAAAATGAGGCGTCTGGCCAACCGTAACGCCCTCCTGGCCAAGCTCGTGGACAACGAGGTCAAATGTTTCGACCAGCTTCAGTTCGAGCAGCCCAAAACGAGCCAGTTCAAGGCGATCCTCGAAGCGGTCGGCGTGAACCGAACCTGCCTGATCGCCCTTGACCCGGCGAATCGCAACGCGGCCCTCGCCGCTCGCAACCTCCCGAACGTGGACACGACCCGGATCGAGCAGCTCAACGTGTTCGACCTGCTGAACCATCGATTCGTTGTCGTAGAGAAGGCTTCGCTGCAAGCGTTCCTTGACGGCACCGCCGGCAAAAAGCAGGAGGACGCGTGATGGAATCGACGACGATCATCCGCAAGCCGTTGGTGACCGAGAAGTCCACGTTCGCCTCCAGCGAGCTCAATCGCTACAGCTTCGAAGTCGACTCGCGGGCGACCAAGCCCCAGATCAGACGGGCCGTCGAGGATCTGTACGGGGTGCGGGTGCTCAGTGTCGCCACCCAGAATCGCAAGGGCCAGCTGCGCCGCAACAAGTTCGGCCAGTGGCGAGCCAAGAAAATGAAACAGGCCGTCGTCAAGATTCACGCGGAGGATAAAATCGAGCTGTTCTAGTCGCTGTGCGAAGCACCGCGAGTTGATCGAAACGGATACGCATTATGACCGTTCGCCTCTACAAACCGACCACCAGCGCCCGGCGAGGCGCGTCCGTGAACCTCCACACAGAGGTCACGAAGACCGTGCCGGAGAAGTCGTTGTTGCGCCCGCTCCATAAGAACGGAGGTCGGAACAACCAGGGCAAGATCACGGTGCACGGTCGGGGCGGCGGTCACAAACGGCGGTACCGGCTCATCGACTTTCGTCGGAACCTGGATGACGTTGCCGCGACGGTGGTGGGCATCGAGTACGACCCGAACCGGTCGTGTCACATCGCGCTGCTGCGGTACGAAGATGGCACGAAGCGATACATCCTTGCTCCACGGGGCGTCACCGATGGAGAGGTGGTGCTGAGCTCTCGCGGCCAGATCGAGCCCAAGCCGGGCAACTGCATGCCGTTGAAGCACATTCCCACGGGGTTGACGGTCCACTGCATCGAGTTCGAGCCGGGCAAACGTGGATCGATGTGCCGGTCCGCCGGCACCGGGGCCCGGCTGAGTAATAAGGAAGGCCGATGGGCGACGCTGGTCCTACCCTCCGGGGAGCTGCGCCAGGTCTCGCTTGAATGTCGGGCGACGATCGGCCAGCTCGGCAATACGGATCACCAGAACATCAAGCTGGGCAAGGCGGGGCGAAACCGGTGGTTGGGACGCAGGCCCAAGGTTCGTGGCGTCGCCAAGGACCATGCCTGCCACCCGCTGGGCGGCGGCGAGGGACGGTCCAAGGGCGGACGTGAGCCCGCCAGCGCCTCCGGCACCAAGTCCAAGGGCGGTCGAACCCGGCCACGCGGCAAGTGGTCCGACGCCCGCATCCTTCGTCGCCGGAAATCCAAACGCTATGGACAGCTTAAGCTGTAAGAAGAGGCACGAAGGCACGAAGAGGTTTCGATGAAGAGTAGCACCGGAAAGTAATTGCCATGTCACGATCACTGAAAAAAGGCCCGTATGTTGACGAGAAGCTGTTTCGCAAGGTCCAGAGACTGAGCGACCAGAACCGGCGCATCCCCATCAAGACCTGGGCTCGCGCCTGCACCATCGTCCCCGAGTTCGTCGGCCATACCTTCCAGGTCCACAACGGCCGGCATTTCATCGACGTCTTTTGCACCGAAGACATGGTCGGGCACAAGCTCGGTGAGTTCAGCCTGACGCGGTTGTTCCGCGGCCATACGAATAAGAAGGAGGGGGTCAGGATGCGTCGCTAGCGGCGCCCGGAGATCCGCGAATCCCATGGCTTACCAGGTAATACATCGCTTCGCCCGCATCGCGCCTCGCAAGGCGCGCCTTGTCGCGGCGATGATCCGCGGTCAACGGATCGACGATGCCATGACGGCGCTTTCGTTCTCGAAGAAGCGGGCGGCTTGGTACTTCAAGGCCGTGCTCAAGAGCGCGATCGCCAATGCGGAAGAGAAGGAGGCGGATGTTCAGAACCTTTATGTCAGCGAATCCCGGGTCGATGAGGGACCGACGATGAAGCGATGGCGTCCGAAGGACCGCGGTCGAGCGCACCCGATCAGGAAGCGCACCAGCCACCTGCACCTGTCGTTGGACGAGAGGAGCTAATCCGTGGGGCAAAAGACACATCCATTCGGCTTCCGTGTGGGGATTACCGAGGGCCACAAGTCCCGCTGGTATGCACCCAAGGCGCTCTTCGCGGAGCTGCTGGTGGAGGACTACCGCATACGCCGGTACGTGGACCAGCGGCTGAATCGAACCCCTCCCTTTGCGGCGGTGTCGGATATCTATATCGAGCGGACTCGTGAGGAGTTGACGATCATTGTCAAGACCGCGCGACCCGGGCTCGTCATCGGGCCCAAGGGACAGGAGATCGATCAACTGACGCAGTCGCTTCAGGCGCTCACGGGGCGCAAGGTGTCGGTCAAGATCATCGAGATTCAGAATCCCGATACGGACGCAACCCTGATCGCGGAGGCGGTGGCGGAGCAGCTCAAGAAACGAGCAAACTTCCGCCGGCTTGTCAAGCAACGGTGCGAAGGCGCGATGCAGGCTGGGGCCAAGGGCGCACGGATCCTGCTTGCCGGGCGCCTCGGCGGATCGGAGATGTCGCGACGACTCGATACGCGCTTAGGGAGCCTCCCGCTGTCAACGTTGCAGGCGAACATCGATTACGCGATGGTCCATAGCCTCACAAAGCACGGAACGATCGGTGTCAAGGTGTGGGTGTTCAAAGGAATGTATACGGATCTGGAGGACGAGCAGGCGGCCTCCAAGGCGGCGGGCGCCCGGGCTCGGGCTCGAGGCCGACGCTAATTGAGGTTGTTCACGATCAGGTGAGGAATTGTTTTTATGCCTTCGATGCCCAAGCGAATCAAGTTCCGAAAGCAAATGCGCGGTCGCCTCAAAGGCAACGCGACGCGCGGCAACTATGTTGCGTTCGGAGACTACGGGCTTCAGGCGCTGGAGCTGCACTGGGTCACCGCCCGTCAGATCGAGGCGGGGCGAATCGCCGCCCAGCACTTCCTGCGCCGCCAGGGCAAGGTCTTTATTCGGATTTTCCCCGACAAACCGGTCTCCAAGAAGCCGCTGGAGACGCGAATGGGTAAGGGCAAGGCGGACACGGCCTACTGGGCGGCGCGGGTGAAACCCGGCACCATGCTCTATGAGATCGCCGGCGTCCCGGAGCTGATCGCCAAGGAGGCTTTCGCGCGCATCGCCCACAAGATGCCCGTGCGGTGCCGCTTCGTAAGGAGGCGCCTGGCGGTGTAGACCACGCCGCGACGCGGTGATGTTCCGTAGGAACCTCCCCGCGTGAAGGATTGATCCGGAGGTTTCGATCTGAGTTGACTGTTAGCCATGAAAGCCAAAGAAGTTCACAAACTGAGCGATGACGAACTGACCGTAGAGGTGAAGCGCCTGCGCCGCTGGATGTTTGATCTTCGAACACAAGCCGTGACGGAGAAGATCGAGGACACCTCGCAGTTCAAGAAGACACGTGGGGACATTGCTCGGCTGTTGACGGAGCAAACGGCCCGGCGCGTGAGTAAGTCGTCGTCCGAGAAAACGTCGTAGGAATAACCGTGCTACAAAAAATAGAAATCAAGCCGTCGCAACGCTCGCCTCGAAAGGTCGGGGTTGTCGAATCCGACCTGCGGGACAAGACTCGTAAGGTCGTGATCAAATTCAGCGTGAAGCATCCGAAGTACGGCAAGTACATCCGACGCCGAACGGTGCTTCACGTTCACGATGAGGAGAATTGCTCCAAGAAAGGCGATCAGGTTGAGATCGCCCATTGCCGTCGGGTCTCCAAGACCAAATCGTGGGTGGTTGTCCGAGTGTTGGTGCCGGCGACGGGGAGCGCATCGGTTGGGGCCGGGTCTGAACCGACCGCTTAGTTCGAGGATCAAGTACGGACTTGTTGCAGAGATACGCATGATTCAGAAGGAATCCAGACTCGTCGTAGCAGACAACAGTGGGGCGAAGGTGATCTTGGTCATCGGCGTCCTCGGCGGATCGACTGCGCGCGGAAGGGGCACCCGACGCACCGCGCGGATCGGCGATCGCATCGTCTGCACGGTCAAGAAGGCGCTGCCCAACGCTGAAGTCAAGACCGGCGATAAGGTGCGGGCCGTGATCGTCCGCACCAAGAGCCCGACCCGCCGAAGCGATGGGTCGTATGTTCGCTTTGATTCCAATGCGTGCGTGTTGATCGACGACGACGGGAATCCGCGCGGAACCCGCATTTTCGGCGCCGTGGCCAGGGAGCTGCGCGAGAAGAACTACATGAAGATCGTTTCTTTGGCGTCTGAGGTAATCTGACATGCCCCGTCATATCCTTAAAGGTGATACCGTGATCGTTACCGCCGGCAACGACCGCGGCGCGACGGGGGAGGTGCTCCGTGTGCTGCCGAAGGCCGACCGCGTGGTCGTGCAGGGGATCAACATCCGTGTCAAGCATCTCAAGCCCTCGCAGGCCAACCCGCAAGGAGGCATCGTCCGGCGGGAGATGCCCATCCACGTCAGCAACGTCAGCCCGGTCGTGGACGGCAAACCGACGCGGGTGAGATTCGTGAGCAAGCCGGACGGATCGAAGTATCGCGTGGCGGTCAGGGGCGGCAAAGAGCTGCACGTGCTCCGCAAGCCGACCAAGAAGCCGGCCCGGACGAAATCCGCGCCAAAGAAGGACAGCTAGGATCCAGATCATGATTGCGCAACGAGAACTCCCTCGACTCCGGAAGCTTTACCAGGAGACCATCGCCCCTGCGGTCATGGAGAAGTTCGCTTTGCGCAATGTTCACCAATTGCCCCGAATGGTCAAGATCGTGATCAACTGCGGCGTGGGACGGTATCTGGAAAATCAAAAGCTCAAGCCGGAGGTCCGCGACACGGTGGCCGAAACACTGTCTGTCATTACGGGGCAACGGCCGATTACGGTCATGGCGAAGAAGTCGGTGTCGAACTTCAAGGTGCGCGCCGGCGCGCCCTCCGCGCTCATGGTGACGTTGCACGGAGATCGGATGTGGCACTTCCTCGATCGTCTCATCAACCTCGCCATCCCTCGCATCCGCGACTTCCGCGGGCTGAAGGACACCGCCTTCGACCCCGGCGGCAATTACTCCATGGGTTTGGTTGAGCAAGCCGTCTGGCCTGAGATCAACATGGCCAACGTCAGCCTCACCCACGGAATGAACATCAATATCGTTTTCGAGAAGTCCAACCCCGAAATGAGCACGTTCGTGCTCGCCCAGCTCGGCATGCCGTTCGTCCGACCCGAGCAGGAAGTCGGCGCCGTCTGACCGACGGCTTGATCGTGCCACGAGTTACAAATCCGAAAGATAAAGTAAATGGCTAGCAAACGAGTCTTCGCCCGAATGAACAAGGAACCGAAATTCTCGACACGGAAGCGCAACCGTTGTCAGATCACCGGCCGTGCCCGCGGGGTGTACCGGAAATTCGGCGTGAGCCGGATCGTCCTGCGCGAACTCGCGCTCCAAGGCATGATCCCCGGTATGAGAAAGGCAAGCTGGTGATGCAACGGACTGACCAGTCAAGCGGCCCGGATCGCGGGCCGGGGCTTTGCGGTGCTCCCCGACTTCTTTGGAGGGAACAATGTCCCTACAAGATCTGACCGCTGACATGCTGACCCGCGTTCGCAACGCGATTCGCAACCAGGCCCCGACGGTTGACTGCCTCAACAACAAGCTCAACCAAGGCGTGGCCGGGGTTCTCGTTGCGGAGGGGTATATCAAGTCGTACGACGTGATCGACGACGGTCGCCAGGGGATCCTTCGCGTGCAACTGAAGTACGGTCCGCGCGGAGAGCAGATCATCCACAGCATCGACCGAGTGTCCAAGGTCGGGCGGCGCGTCTATAGTCGCGTCGGTGATCTGCCCCGCCCGTTGCAGGGACTGGGCATCGCCATTGTCTCCACGAGCAAGGGGGTTCTGAGCGACCGCCGCTGTCGAGAAGAGAACATCGGCGGCGAGGTCGTTGCCGTTGTCACCTGATGATCGATGTTTACCGGGCGCTGATGCCCGCACAGAAGAGCTACTGCCAGAATGTCCCGAGTAGGAAAAAAGCCAGTTGACGTTCCGTCCGGCGTGAAAGTGACGATCGATCCACAGACGCGCACGGTGGCGGTCGAAGGTCCGCGCGGAAAGCTCTCGATGGTTCACCGCCCGGAAATCGCGGTGACGTGGAACGAGGCTGAGAACCGCATCATCTGCTCGATTCCGCGGGACCAGATGGGCGAGCGGCAGATGCGGGCGTATTGGGGGCTGACCCGCTCGTTGGTCGCCAACATGATCAAGGGCGTCTCGGAGGGGTACACCAAGCGGTTGGAAGTGGTCGGCGTGGGATGGAACGCCAAGGCGATGGGCCAGACGATCCAACTGAACATTGGCTATTGTCACCCGGTTGATCTCCCCGTGCCCGGCGGCGTTGAAGTGGCGGTGGAGAAGGCCTTCATCACGGTTAGTGGGGCCGACAAGCAGGCGGTGGGTCAGTTGGCGGCCCAGATACGCGCGAAGAGACCGCCGGAACCCTACAACGGCAAAGGCATCAAGTACGTCGGGGAGATTATCATTCGAAAGCAAGGCAAGGTGTTTGGAGCGTAGGTGCGGCGCTGCATGACGTAGTGCAAAGGAGCGGTTCACATGGAACGGGTCAAATCGAAAACGGTGCGGCGCTTGCGGCGAAAGGCCGGCGTTCGCAAGCGCGTGATCGGCGTGCCCAGCCGGCCGCGACTGACCGTTTTTCGCAGCCTCAAGCACATCTACGCCCAAGTGATCGATGATCTGGCCGGTCGGACCCTGGTTGATGCGTCGACCTCGCCGATCAAGGGTGCCGGCAGCGCCGGCGGCAACTGCGCCGCCGCCGCCGGTGTCGGAAAGACACTGGCGGAAAAGGCCAAGAAAGCCGGGATCACCGAGGTTGTCTTCGATCGAAATGGGTATGCCTACCACGGGCGGATCAAGGCCTTGGCCGAGGCGGCTCGCAAGGGTGGGTTGAAGTTCTAAGCGTTGCACGAATGACACAAAACAAACGACGACAACGAGACGAGAGAAGAAATCGCGGATGGATCGAGAGGGCCGCGACACCGTCCGTCTCGGCAGGGTGAGCACGACGAATGGCAGAAATACTCGACGAATCCGCAGCGCTCGAATCAACGACGGTGGGCGTCTTCAGAACCGCAGCCACGGTCAAGGGAGGCCGACGCTTCAGCTTCTCGTCGCTGGTCGTGGTGGGTGACCGCCAAGGCCGGGTCGGCATCGGGTACGGCAAGGCGAACCAGGTGCCGCCGGCGATTGAAAAGGCACAGAAGGAAGCGCGACGGAAGATGCGGTCGTATCCGATCTTCGGCCGGACGTTGCCGCATGCGGTGACGGGTAGATTCGGCGCGTGCATGGTGAGACTGCTGCCGGCCTCGCCGGGAACGGGCGTTATCGCCGGGGCTTCGGTCCGTGCGCCGCTGGAAATGGTCGGCGTGCAGGATTGTCTGACCAAGTCGTATGGATCGAACAATTCCAAGAACCTGGTCAAAGCCGTGCTGAACGGATTGGGGCAACTTCGGTCCAAGGAGACGGTGGAGTCGCTGCGCGGCGTTGTGATCGGATCGACGGAAGTGGAAGAGGCGATCGAGCGCGGCAAGGCGTTCATGCCGACCAGCGGATCGGGGGAGAAAGCGGCCGCGCCGGTGAATGTCGTTGGTGAGACCAGGGGACGAGGCAAGGGCGGGCCGCGCGGAGGAAGACGGGGCGGCGGTGGCGGTCGGCGACGCCGAGGCGCGGCGGCGGATGCCGCAAAGCGGGCGGCCGAAAGCGCGGGTGTACGGACCGCGCCCCCGTCAGACGCCCCCGGGGAAGCGCCCCCCAGCAAACCCGCCTCAGCGCCTGATCAAGCGGCGGGGTCCGCGCCATGATGTCTCGTAAGGTCTGGTCGGGCGGGTCATTGCTCGGAGAAATGGAGTTGGCGTCATCATGATGATCCACGAGATCACAGAGAAGGTCGGCCGTCACCGGGCGCGAAAGCGCATCGGGCGCGGTCGTGGCAGCGGCCATGGCAAGACCAGCGGCCGAGGCCACAAGGGCGCCGCTTCACGGGCAGGCTGGTCGAGGCGCGCCGGCTACGAGGGTGGGCAGATGCCGCTGATTCGGCGTATGCCCAAGCGCGGCTTCACCAACACCCAGTTCCGCCAGTTGTATGCCGTCGTGAACGTCAAGTCGCTTGAACGTTGCTGTGACAAGGGGGCGGAGGTGGACGTGCGGACCCTCGCCGAGGCCGGTGTGATCCGCGACGCCAAGCTGCCCCTGAAGGTGCTCGGGGAAGGGGAGCTGACCAAGAAGCTCACGGTCACGGCTGAGAAGTTCTCCGCTTCGGCCCGGGCGAAGATCGAGGCGGCCGGCGGCGCGGTCGTGGAGATTCCCAGGATCAAGTGGAGGCGCGCCGCCGCCGCCAGCAACAAGGCTGCGCGCAAATAGGCTGACTCATCTGACGCCCCCGAGGCCGTACCCGAGACACGGATGCTCCAGGCATTCTTGAACATCTTCCGAATTCCCGATCTTCGCAACCGCGTGCTGTTTACGCTGGGCATGCTGGTTATCTATCGCATCGGGTTCTGGATTCCCCTGCCCGGCGTCGATGAGCAGAAAATTGCTGAAGCCGCCGCAAGTGCGGTCGAAGGCGGGTCCGGCTGGGGACGCATCCTTCAGTACGCCTCGATCTTCTCCGGGGGGTCGTTGAGCCAATCGACGATCTTCGGGCTGGGCATCATGCCCTACATCACGGCGGCGATCATCTTCCAATTACTCCAGACGGCGGTGCCGCGTCTCCAGGAACTCAAAAAGGAAGGGGCGTCCGGCCAGCAGAAGCTCACCGAGTGGACCCGCTATACGACGGTCGGCCTGTGCTTCATCCAATCCGTGATGTGGCTGAAGTTCCTCATGGCTCAGAACTTGGTCGTCCCCGCTTTCCAGACGCAGCCCAATATCGCGCTGTATTACCTCGCGGGAATCACCGGACTGACGGCCGGCAGCCTCTTTCTGATGTGGCTCGGCGAGCAGATCGACAAATACGGCATCGGCAACGGCGTGTCGCTGATTCTCACCGCCGGCATCATCTCCAGCATGCCGAACGCCGTGATGTGGATAGCGAACAATCTCAATATCAGTCAACAGGACCAGACCGGGGGCATCAGTCTGTTGGGGCTGTTCGTCCTGATCGCGGCGTTCGTGTTCGTCGTCGCGGGCGCGATCCTGATTACCATCGCCCAGCGGCGCATACCTATCCAACAGGCCAAGCACACCCGCGGGCGGAAGGTCTTCGGCGGGCAACGCCACTACCTGCCGTTGCGCGTGAATCATGCCGGCGTGATGCCCATCATCTTCGCCAGCTCGCTGATGATTTTCCCCTCCGCGATCTTCGGCTGGATGAGTCAGCAATCGGCCAGCATTGACCCGCAGAGTTGGTGGAGTTGGTGGCCGGGCGCGACCGGGTTCCTGGCCAACAGCTTCGACATCGGCGTCTATCCGTACGTGGTCATGGAGATCATCCTGATCTACTTCTTCAGCTATTTTTGGACCACGGTGGTCTTCTCGCCGGAGGACATGGCCAAGCAGCTTCGGGATCACGGCAGCTTCATACCCGGGCTTCGGCCCGGGCCGCGCACCGCCGAGTATCTCGAAACGGTCATGGAGCGGGTCACCTACGTTGGGGCGGGGTTCCTGGCGATCATTGCCGTGATCCCGTCCGTGGTGAACCGGTACATGGGCATCGACTTCATGGTGTCCAGCTTCCTGGGCGGCACCGGTCTACTCATCGTGGTCAGTGTGGGGCTGGACCTCATGCAGCGGGTCGAGGCCAACCTGCTGATGCGCAACTACTCCGGCTTTCTCCGCGGGGGCGAGCAGGGCCGGGCTCCCAGGCTCCGCAGCCCCAGACGATGAGGAGGAGCGACTGGGCCTGGGTGGATTTGGCTATCTTCGGGTGAGGTTGAGAACCCTCGCCCAGCCGGTATACTTCCCGGTTCGCCATCGTGAGGCGCGGTTGCGCATCGGTCGAGTCGACTGGAGAAGGCGGTGGAGCAGCCACGGGCCGTGGTCGTGTCCGCCGCTGCCGACGGTCCATTCAGCGGGGTTCGGTCGGGCTGGGATCTTTGGCGCCTCCGACGACGAGGGGGCGGGAGTTGTATTCGCAAGCACGTGGGTTTGAGGGTGATCGGAGGCTCTCGGCCGAACGGAATGGAAGAACGAGCACGCCTCCTATGGCCAAAGAGGAAAAGATCAGTCTGGAAGGCGAGGTGACGGAGGCTTTGCCGGACGCTCGCTTCAAGGTGAAGCTTGAGAACGACCACGAGATACTCGCTTACGTCAGCGGCAGGATGCGCAAGTTCTTTATCCGCATATTGCCCGGCGACCGAGTGACGGTGG
>JACZXL010000186.1 GCA_022571635.1 Planctomycetota bacterium | reverse complement strand
AGCCCACGAAGGCCGGCTGCTCAGGCGCTAACTCATCTGGTCCTCTACGGCGGGTCAGTGGCGACCCGAGCGGTGTATCCAGCCGCCTCGATCGCGTTAACGAGCGAGTCCTCTTCGAGTCCCGAAACCCGGTCGATCGTGACGCTGGCACGACGGTCCGCGTACGACACCGACGCACTTTGGACATCCGGTAGAGGGGCAAGTGAATTCTGAACCAGGGCAGCGCAGCCCTCGCACGTCATGCCGCCAAGATCAAGCGTAACCGTGCGAAACGCATCGCTCGGACCAGCTTCTCGAGTCGGGGCTGGATCGGCGAGCAGATACCCGACATAGCTGGGAAATGTCGCAGCGCCGATTACCGCGACCGTGGCCACCCAGAGCATGACTTGACTGAAGCGTCTGATCCCGGGATTCGGCGCGGGGCAGACTGACCCTGGCGCACACCGGCGCTTGCCAACGTACACCATATAGAACCCCGTCGCGAGCAGTACGGCCGTTACGCCGAGCAACGGCAGTCGGTACTTCATGAACCAGACCGACAAGCCGCCGAAGGACAACCCAAGGGAGACTGCCAGCAAAGGGAGCCAGCAGCATGCCGAAGCAAGTAACGCGGTCAGCACGGCTGAAAAAGCAGCGCCTGTACCAACACGTTGAGTCGTCACACCGTGTTCAAGGGCGCCCTCAAGCAGCGCGGCCGAAAGTGTCTCGCGCGATGGAAGCCCCTGGCCACCGTAAGTCCGACAGGAAAACGAGAAATCGGTGCGGATGCGCGCTTCGGGCACCACATCGATCCCGTTCACCTGGATCGTCGGAGAGCCCAGGAAGCGTAGCCGCTGAGCTTCGGCCTGACCTAGAACCTCGGTCTGTATTACTTCCACGTCCAGTCCGACGTCGGCTGCAATCTGCCTGACCAACTCGACGACAGGAAGGTGATTCGGGCAGCCTTCGAAATACAATACATCAACTTGCAACATGTTGGGTTCCTTCGGGTTCCACGCGTGTTCGTTCATGACCGTGCTGGGCCTTCCCGCTCTTGTGCTCATTCTCAGTCGAAAGGTCATTCTTGCTCCGGCCGGACACAACAACCCTCATGATCCCGGACGCCTTCGTTGGGGATCGCGCCGGCCAGGCGGCCCAGATAGAAATCGGGATTCCGCTTGAACAGTTCCATGCAATGCGGGCAGAGGCAGAAATGCACTTCGTCCCCATTCACAATCACTGCTGTGGCACTTGAGCGCGGCTTCTCGGCAAGACACGTCGGACAGACAATCAGATCGCTCGTTTCTGTGAGGTACCTCTCGGCATCCGTCTTGAATAGATCGACACACGCTCGGCAACAGAACCGATGCTGTTCGCCGCCGTGTTCAAACTCGGGCGCGGTATCTTTGGTGCTACCGAGTCTCACCAGCGAGCAGCCACATGTTCGGCAGATGAGCGCGTCCACGTGCCGACTCCTTGCCAGCGCAAATCCGTCGGACTGGGCACTACCTGGACCGAGCGCCCTCGCCGGAGCGTTCACCGTTTCGTCCGATAAGCAGGTCTCTTTCGTCGTCTTGGCATCAGGCATGGGTATCTCCATCTACCTACAATATCCCCCCGGGGGGGATATGTTCCCGCCGAAGACCGAAAAGCCGGATTTTCTTGGGTTCAGCCCCGCCAGGGTCTCAGGAGGGCGGTTTCGTGGCCCTCTCGCGTTGGTTTGGCCGGTGGGTGAAGGCTGCTACATCGTCCCCGGCGAGCCCATCGCACCCGGCGAGAAAGGATTGATCGACGAGCGCACAGACTACGAGTCGAGCGATGATCAAGGGAGGCAGCGCGACGACCTTCGTAACGGACATGGCCACAGCGGCGGCGTTCTACACCGAAATCCTCGGGCTCCGCCTTCAGTACCGGGCTGGAAGATCATTTCGCAATGATCGACGTGGGCGACGGCGCCGTCAAGCTCGCGTTCCTTAGCGACCCTGACGGCACCGGCCTGTACCTCTGTGAAGCGGCGCAGCCGCTGTAGGGCGCCAACCCGCGCACACCATCGGCTCCCGAACCTCGCCGGTCATTCGTCGCGAGGCAAGCCCGTCACGCTGCGCAGCTCAAGCTCAGTCGAAGTGCTTGTCCAGCAGTTTCGCCAGTGATGAGCCGCCGCGCAACGTGCGGAACCCGCCCTTGAGGGCCGCGTCGATCGTGCCCCAGCGCTCGTTCTTGGTCCCGGTGATCCGGCCGGCGTCTTTGGTCGGCCAATATCCGGTTCGACGATGGTGGGACTTCGCCCAAGCCAGGACCTGTTTGATCTTGAGGGGCCCACCCTTTTTTCGATACGGCCGATCGCGGTGCGTGGACAAGAGCTTGGCCAACGACGATCCGCCGCGGTGCCCACGACGACCATGCCGCAGTGATTCGTGTACCGCCGACCAGTTTTCGCCTTTTGCCCCGGGGATCGTGCCGGACTCGCGCGTGGGCCACTTGCCCGTTCGCCGCTTGTGAGCATCGGCCCATTTGAGAATCTTCTTGACCGGCAGCGACGGCTGGTCAAGACGATTGCGCACGCCTCGGCTTTTATCCAGAAGCCTGGGCAAGGATGAATCGTCCGGAAGTCCACGGCTCCCGGTTCGGAGCGCGGCGTTGATCGCCGACCAAGTCTCGCCGGCCGCGGCGCGCACCCGCCCGGAGGTTGCCGTGGGCCATTTTCCTGTGCGACGACGGTGCGCGTCGGCCCATACGAGTATCTTCTTTGTCGTCAGTTTCGTCTGTTTCTTCGGCATTGCCTTCTCCTTTTCTAACCCATAGTTGCGCAGACATTTCCACAGCCCCGGCGTGCCCCCTTCCAACGAATGACATCCCCCATCTTGCCGATGGTAACTCATCGGCCCCAATCCGCAAGCGAGCGCGTCAGTCATCGGCGGTCGGTCGGCCTACGCCACCGTGCTTCCACCTCGGCTCACCGGCGATTGGGGCGGAGGTGTACCGCGCCTCGCTCATTCTTTCAACCCCAAATGGGCAAGATACGCAGAAAGATCTGGTTCCCGGGCCAGATAGTCGCGGACGAGATCCAGTCCGTCAACGGCGCCGCCCCGAGCCAGGATCGTGCGGCGGTAGTATCGTCCCGCCTGCGGATCGAGCATGCCCAGCTCCTTGAACCGCTGAAACATGTCCGAAGCGTACACCAGCGACCACTGATACCCATAGTACCCGGCCTGATAGCCCGTCAGGTGGCCGAACGCGGCCTGAAAATGCGTTGACGGCACCTGGTCGTACAGCTCAACGTCGCTGAAGAGGCTGATCCCGATCTCGGTGGTGAACCCCGGTTCTCCCGGCTCGGCCGTGTGGTAGGCCATATCCACCAGCCCGTAGTAAAACTGATGCTCCGCCAACATCCCCGAGCCGAGGTGCCGTGCACGAATCATGCCCTCAACGAGCCGGCTGGGGATTGCCTGGTCCGTCTCGTAATGACGGGCGAATGTCTTTAGCACATCGGTGTCCCATATCCAGTTCTCGAACATCTGAGACGGCGCCTCGACGAAGTCCCGCTCAACGCCGGTCCCTGCGAACCGCCAGTAATTCGCCTCGCTCAAGATTGTGTGAAGACAATGGCCGAACTCATGGAAGAAGGTCTCCACCTCATCGTGGGTCAAGAGCGAAGGCTTGTCCAAGGTCGGCTTGGAGAAATTACAGACCAGCGCCGCCAATGGCTTGGTGACGCGGCCGTCCGACCAGACCTTGTGCTGGGCCAGACCCCACTGGGCCGCGTGGCCGTACTTATTGTCGCGCGGATGAAGGTCGAGGTAGAAGTCGCCCAGCCGCTCGCCCGTTGCGGTGTCGTACACCTCGAAGAGGCGCACATCGTCGTGCCAGAGCGGCCGGCCGGCATCGCCCGCCGTGGCCGTCACTTCCTTGTACTCCAGGCCGTACAGCAACTGGGTGATGCTGAACAACCCTTCAATCACGCGCTCCAGGGGGAAGTACTCGCGGACCTGCTGCGAGTCCACCGCATATTCCGTCATCTTGAGGCGGTTCTGATAGAAGGACATATCCCATGGAAACAGCTTGGCATCTGAGAGACCGGTATGCCCGCGCTTGGCCGCGACGAACTGTTGGTAATCCCGCTCAGCCTTGACACGCACAAGCGGACGCAGCTTCTCATAGAAATCCATGACGGTCGCGGCGTTCTTGCTCATCCGAACTTCGGTTTCGTAATCGGCTGGATGCGCGTAGCCGAGCAGTTTGGCCGCGTCATGCCGAAGCTGGATGATCTGTTCGATCACGGCGACGTTCTTCTGCCCGGCCCGCCGCTTGTACGCCAGCCAAACCTTCTTCCGCGTCGTTTCATTATCGCAATAGTCCATGATCGGCAGGAACTGGGGATACGACATGCCGACCAGATAGATATCGCCCGATCGTTTCAGACTTTCGTTGTCGAAGAACGAATCAGGCAGACCGCTGAGCTCTTCGCGGGTCAGCGGAACCATTGTCTCGTCATCATTGATGTTCTGGTCGAACGCAATGCTGAGTCGAGAAATCTCCTTTTGGATCTGGGTAAGCTCGTCGCGCTTGTCCGGGGTGAGTTGCATGCCTGCGCGGCGATAGTCCCGCATCGTGTAGGCCAGCAGTCGTTCCTGTTCACCATAGAGTTTCGGATTGCCGGCGGCGTACGCCTTGACCGCGTGGTACAGATCCTCACGCTTGGACAGGTCGATGAGCCACGCTTCGACATCCTGCGTGGCCCGGCGGCCTTGTTCACGTTCAGTCGTGTCGGTCGAGACGGACGCCATGAACTGCACCATGTTCGTATCCAGTTCCAGCCGGGCCTGGATGTCGTCGAGCGCTCCGATCGTGTTGTCGAATGTTCGCTGATCGGCGGAGATTTCCACGATGTCGACTACGCTGGCCTCAGCTCGCCGTAATGCCTCGGCGACGGGCGAATCCTCGGGGATGTCGGCAAGAGCGGACGCGGCGACCAGCCCCACCGCCAACAAAGCGACCGCCGGTCGGCGGAGTCGGTCGGAAATATCTCGTTTCACTCGTGTATCCATTGGATGAATCCTTATTTCGTGATCCACAAGCCCCTCCCGATCGAGGGGCCATACCGGTGGCCCGAGGTCAGCAGCATACCTTGACGACGCCGGCACGTCAGTGCCCTCGCCGCAAAATACCGTCCCCAATTGGCATCGCCCAAGGCCAATCTCAATCGGCAGCCGGGCACGGCTCTGTTAGTATCTCCGGTCGAGGAGAATCAGCCGCCGACCCCATGGTCCAGCGCTCGGCGGAACTGATCTTGTGATCGCAGCCAAGCCGGCCAGCCCAAGCAGGAGTCCACCCCCATGCTGAGCACGTTCAAACAGCGATGTCTGCCTCACGTTCTCGTTGGAATGGCGCTTGTGATCGCCCAAATGAGCGGCTGCACGAGCCTCACACGGGCTTCTGGGCCGGCCCAGGCGCCCGTCCACGCCGCAGCGAGCCCCGCCGCCACCCCTACCCCTGCCGCGGCTCGTAGTGAGAACGAACCACGCCGATTCACGCAGAATCACTACACCAAGCACGAGTTTCAAGTTCCCATGCGCGACGGCGTGAAGCTCTTCACCTCGGTCTACGCGCCGAAGGACACCACCGAACACTACCCGATCCTCCTGCTACGAACGCCATACAGCGTCGGACCCTACGGCCAGGACAAATACCGCCGCCGATCGCTCGGCCCGAGCCGGCAATTCGACGAAGAGGGATTCATCTTCGTCTATCAGGACGTTCGCGGGCGCTTCATGTCCGAAGGTGAATTCGTCAACATGAGACCTCACCTTGACGACAAGCCCAGCCCCTACGATATCGACGAGGCCTCTGACACCTACGACACGATCGAATGGCTCATACACAACATCCCAAACAACAACGGCAAGGTCGGAATGTGGGGAATCTCCTATCCGGGGTTCTATGCCGCAGCCGGGATGATCGATGCTCACCCCGCACTGATGGCCGTCTCGCCCCAAGCTCCCATCGCCGACTGGTTCTTTGATGACTTTCATCATCACGGGGCGTTTTTCCTTCCCCATGCGTTCAACTTTCTTGCGTCATTCGGCCGGGCGCGACCCGAACCGACCACCGAATGGGGGAAGCGCTTTGATCATGGCACGCCGGATGGATATCAGTTCTTCCTCGATCTTGGCCCGCTGAAGAACGCCAACGATCGCCACTTCAAGGGGGAGATCGCCTTCTGGAACAAGATCGTCGAACACCCCAACTATGATGAGTTCTGGCAGGCGCGGAACCTGCTGCCGCATCTTTACAACGTACCGCCCGCCGTGATGACCGTGGGCGGGTGGTTCGACGCTGAGGACCTCTATGGTCCGCTGAAGATCTACCGCGCCGTCGAGCGGAACAATCCCGGCGTCTTCAACATCCTCGTGATGGGACCGTGGCCCCACGGCGGGTGGAACCGGATGGACGGGGACAAGCTCGGCTCCGTCCATTTCGGCGACAAGCACTCGGTTTTCTTCCGAGAGCAGATCCAACTGCCGTTCTTCAACTACTACCTCAAGGGGAAAGGGGCCTTGAATCTTCCTGAGGCCTACGCCTTCGAAACCGGCACGAATCAGTGGCGGACGTTTGATCGGTGGCCGCCGCGCGAAATTGAGCAACGTCAGTTGTATTTCCACGAAGCTGGACGGCTGTCGTTCGAACCCCCGGCGACCCAAGACGATGCCTACGACGAATACGTAAGCGATCCCGCCAAGCCGGTTCCGTTCACCGAAGACATCGCAACCGGGATGACCCGCAACTACATGACGGACGATCAGCGCTTCGCCGCTCGCCGCAATGACGTGCTCGCCTATCAAACAGCGGTGTTGGACGACGACATCACCCTCGCCGGGCCGATCGTGGCGGACCTGTGGGTCTCCACCTCAGGCACAGCTGGAGACTGGATCGTCAAGCTGATCGATGTGTTTCCCGACGACGCGCCGGACTACGACGATACGCCGCGGGGCCAACACATGGGCGGCTACCAGATGATGGTCCGCAGCGAGGTCATTCGGGGGCGCTTCCGCAATAGCTACGAGCACCCCGAGCCGTTTGTGCCCAACGAGCCGACCAATGTCACGCTCGAGTTGCTCGACGTGTTGCACACGTTCAAGCGAGGCCACCGCATCATGGTGCAGATCCAGAGCACGTGGTTCCCGCTGGTGGACCGCAATCCGCAGAAGTACGTCCCGAATGTCTTTCTCGCGGACGACGACGACTTTATGAAGACGACGAACCGCGTCTACCGCTCGCAGGATCACCCCACGCGACTTCGAGTCGGCGTTCTGATCGCACCTGCTCCGTAGGCTCTACCGCTTGAGCAGAATCCGCACGTTGACGAACTCGAAGTCGTCCAGGTCGCCGCCTCGTACGCTCTTGATTTGCAGCGTATTGGCGCCTTCGTGCAGCCAATCGACCGGGAACTCAGCCAAGAATTCGCCGAAGCTTCCATCTCGCGGCGCCGTATCCAGGAATCGCTCAAGACGATTGCCGTTGATCCGAATCTCGTTGCGGACTTGCGCGCCCTTGACCATCAGCACGATCTGGGCCCGTTGAACGTACGGCGGAAGCTGATCCGCGGCCAACTCGAACTGAGCACGATAGATCGTTCCTTCGGCCTTTCTCTGGAATCGGCTGTTGATGCGACCGTCGAAGCGATCGTTCCCCAGATGATGGACCTCCGGGACCGCCTCGATCGCAATCACATCGTGGCGCATCGGATCGAGATGGAAGTCCCTGGTCACGGTCCCTCGCTTCAACTCGTCCGATGTGAC
>JACZXL010000011.1 GCA_022571635.1 Planctomycetota bacterium | reverse complement strand
GTCGCCCTTCCGACGAAGCAATGAGCAGTTCGCGGATAAGGTGGGGCACTCTCTGAATTGAAGAGGATTTCGACTTCAAACTCGTTAATCTCCCACGACTTGAACTGCAGATGTACAACTTCTTCCAATCTGAGTCCCTGTGTTCGAACCGCTCGCCCCGTGCCATCGGCGTTCAGTTCTATTAGGTAGCGTGAGCCTCCGTAGGTCGATTGGCCGATCCATAGTCCTGCAAGGTCCTCAGCAGTCGGAGGCACCCATATTGTCTTGTTGTGAACAAGTACTCCATTTGCAAAGAAGTTCGCGTTCGGCGCAACGGTGAGATCAAAGACGCGGATTGACTCGTGAATTCGCGTGAGTTTCTTGACGGCAAGAGAGCGATCCGAGCCACTAAACTGCTCGCCGACGCTGATAGTCCCCGCTGCCTTCCATTTCCCATCCACGAAAATCGGATGAGAGGCTGTAGTCCGGAGCTTCCTCTCATCCGAAAGCGTGAACTCGATCGTTTGTCTGGATACAGCCGATCGCAGATGCACAACTTGCCCCAGTTCCATTGACGCATCGCTGCTGCGGGTCCAAACCATATCGCCAACGCGGATCTGCTCGATGGGTTGCGGTCCCCGTTCGGTCCAAATGAGCGTGCCCTGTGCGAGGCAGCTCGCCGATGACTGGCATCCTGCCATGGACAACCAAGCAACAACTGACAGGATTGCCTGAATGGCCACGCGGTAGCTTCGTCGATTCATCATCCCGAAGGCCCTTCCGATCGGTATCCCTATGCTGCTTCCAAGCGATCCCATCACGCAGAGACATCGTACCGTCTTCATGGGTTGTTTTGTAGGAACGCTACCATGAACCCCATGGTGTGGATGGTTCTGGCCCTGGCGGTGGTCGGCGTGGCGATCAGTCTGCCGGCGACCGCGCTGCTGTGCCGGGTCGGTCATCGATTGGGCACGCTCGATTCAACCGGCGCGGCCGGGCATACCAAGCAGATTCGAGGGGTGCCGAACATCGGCGGTGTGGGGATTTTCCTCGCGGTCGCCCTGCCCTTGGCGGTCGGTCTGTTGGCGCTGCACTTCGTTGACGCCACGCTGTTGACGAGTTGGATCCCCAGCCTCGAGCCGCACCTGCCGCGCCTTCTTGAAGGTGCGGATCAAACGATCTCATCCACAGCCACTGCATTGGCGATGCTCGGCGGGATGATCGTTCTGCACGTGCTCGGTTTGATCGACGATCGGCGAAGCCTGAATCCGTGGCTGAAGCTCATGGTGCAAGTTGCCGTCGCGGCGGCGATGGTGATCTGGTTCGACGTGCGGTTGATGACGCTGGTGGATCGCCATCTTCCCTTCGGACCCGCTCCGAGCATCATCGTCACGGTCCTGTGGATCGTCGTCGTCATCAACGCGATCAACTTCATGGACAACATGGACGGGCTGGCCGGGGGGGTCAGCGCCATCGCGGCGGCGCTGTTCATGGCGGCGTGCATCGTCAATCACCAATGGTTCATCGCGGCGACATTAGCGCTGCTCGTGGGCGGACTCATCGGGTTTCTCGTGTTCAACTTTCCGCCGGCCAAAATCTTCATGGGCGACGGCGGGTCGTTCGTGATTGGATTCGTCTTAGCGGTGCTCACCGCGCGCACGACATACTACGATCCACAACAGGCTGACTTTCCGCTGGGCGGCGGGTGGTACGGCGTGTTTATGCCGTTGATCGTGCTGGCGATCCCGTTGTATGACTTTACAGTCGTGACGCTTATTCGACTCAAGCAGGGGCGCAACCCGCTGATCGGCGATCAACAGCATTTTTCGCATCGGCTCGTGCAGCGCGGCCTGTCGCAGCGCGGGGCGGTGGTCGTGATTTGGGCGGCAGCGGCGGTGACGGGGATCGGCGGCGTGTCACTCGGCCGGCTCGACGCCTGGCAGGCGGCGCTGGTTGGCGCTCAGACGTTGCTGGTGTTGATCATGATTGCGCTCTTTGAACACGCTAGCCGACGCACCGCGGCGGGGAACGATCGCCCATCATGATCGGCGAATACCCGCCAAGTCGAGTCGCCCAAGCGATGCGGTGGGCGGGCGGAGTCGGGATTGTCATCATCGCCGTCATGCGCTGCGTGATCTCGTTCGCGCCGCAGATCGTTTTCGATATTGATCCCGCGCTCGATCCGACGCCCCTGGCCGGGCTGGGTCCGGGTGGAAGCCTCCTGTTGGACGCGCTGTTGCTGCTCGCCTGCGCGTGCGCATTGGTCGGCGAGGTGCTGACGAAGCGCGGCGTCGATTGGATGTTACTTCTTCTGGCCTTGGCGCCGGCGCCGCTGGTGATCTG
Source organism: Planctomycetota bacterium (assembly GCA_022571635.1). GTDB lineage: Bacteria > Planctomycetota > Phycisphaerae > Phycisphaerales > SM1A02 > JADFNO01. The sequence goes on along the minus strand of JACZXL010000011.1, from coordinate 24,520 downwards.
GCACGGCCTGAATGATGCGGGCAACCTGTGGCGAGGCTCGACGTGGATGGCGGGCATGGCCGCGTGCGCAGTCGGCGCACATCTGGCCCGCGATCGCTCGATGCGCGTGATCCTGCTGGCGCTACTGCTCGGCGTCATCGGCGTATTGATGGTTCGGGGCGCGGCGCAAATCCTTCACGAGTTCCCGCGCGATATCGCACAATTCGAGCGCAGCAAAGACGCGTTCTTCGCCGCCCGCGGATGGGAGGCTGACTCATCGCAAGCCCTGGCGTACGAACGGCGACTGCGGGCGACCGATCCGACCGCGTGGTTTGTCACGACCAACATCTTCGCGTCGTTCATGGCCGTCGGCTTCGTCGTCGGCTTGGGGGCAGCGATCTGCGCGCTCAAGAAACAGTTGGGGCGAGCGTGGCTGAGCGCGTCCATCATCTGGGCCGGTTTGTGTGTCGCTGGACTCGTGTTGTCCGGATCCAAGGGTGCGATGTTGGCCGCAGCGGGCGGATCGGCGTTGCTCGTGCTTCCGGTGTTGCATCGACGTGTGGAAACAGTATTTCAACGCCGGATCGGACTGGTGGCGGTGGGGTTTATTATCGCGGCGCTGTTGGGCGTTGTTGTGCGCGGCGCGTTGCTACCCGAGTCGTTTCTCGGCGACAAGAGCTTGTTGTTTCGCTGGCACTACCTGGTGAGTGCCGGGCGGGTTGTCGCTGAGCACTGGTTGGTCGGCGTCGGGCCGGACGGATTCAAGGCGGCGTACACCGCGGTGCGGGTGCCGCGCAACCCTGAGGAAGTCCTCAGCGCCCACAGCATGTTCGTCGATTGGACGACGACGCTCGGTGTCGTCGGCACGGCGTGGACTATCTTGGTGCTGACACTCCTGTGGCGCAGTGGTCGCGCATCGGATGCGAACGACACGAAAGACAACTCGGCCCACGAGCGGGATTCGAGGGCGCCGTTGTATGCGGCGCTGGCGGTGGTTGTCTTGGGGTTGCTCCCTGCATTTTTCTTCGAGGCGATCGCTTTGGATACCGCGACGAAGGAGGCGACGCGCATCGCGGGGGTGTTGGCGTACGTGGTTGCGGCGGCTGGGCTGACCGTCCTATTTCGTCGCCTGCCGCCGGCAGCGCTTGAGCGAATCTGCCTTGGAGCCGTTGTCGCGCTTGTGATTCATGGACAGATCGAGATGACGTTCTTCGATCCCGGCTCGGCGGTGTGGGCGCTGTGCCTGATCGGTCTCGTCGGAGGCGTCACCGCCAGGCGAGGCGGCGTGATCGTTGGATACGCCAGCGCAGCCGTACTATTGGCGGGGTCGGTGTGGTTGGCCGGGTTCGGCGTCGCGCCGGCGCTTCGCGCGCAGCAACTCATGATCCAGGCTGCCGACACGCTGTATCCGCCGGCCGTGAGTCGAGCTGAACAAGCGCGTCAACGGTGGGAGGCGGCTGATCTCCTGCGCAGCGCTTACGATCATCATCTCGGCACCGATTACTTTCTGATCGAGCAGGCTGCACGTCAGTTTGCCGTGGCGGCAAGCCTGACTGACGACGCACAACAACTGGACCTATTGGAACGGGCGATCGAATCCGTGCGCCGCGCGATCGAGGATCACCACAAGCCGTCGTCAATCGCCCTGGCCGGCGAGTTGTATCGACTCAAAGCGTTGCGCACGAAAGACGACGCCGATTGGAATGCCGCGATCGAATTTGCCCGTCGAATGACCGAGCTCGATCCGTACGGGATCGGCTCGTGGAAGCGCCTCGGCGATTTTCAATGGGAAAGAGGTCGGCAATTCGAGGCCGCCCAAGCCTACGATCGGGCCCTTCAGGCCGATGCCAACTTCGAGCTCGATGAACTCAAGCAGTTGCCGCCACATGAGCGCCGAACGCTGCTCGATCGGATCGAGCAAGCCTCATTCGGCCATGATGAAGTCGATACCGGCGAGCGCGACCGCAACTGATCGCCGGTGCGTGTCATCGGCGCAGAATCTTCACGAGCACGAACACGCCGACGATGCCGACCACAGCGCCGATGATGCCACCGATGACATACCCTATGGAGTAGGCGGTCGAAGCCGAAGCGTCGTCCGGCTCGGGCCCACGATCGAGGCCGGCGAAGACGTGCTCGGGGAAGTCCGCAAAGATTGCTTGGTCGATGTCCGCTTCCGGGGGCGCCTGGCCCGGGGCAACGATGTTGATGGTGATCACAAAGGATTGGTCTCGCACCGGGGCAAGACACACCTTGTCGTCGCAGGCTTGGTAGGTTGCCTTGACGGTCAGCGAGGCCGCGCCGGGCTTCGCGTCGCGGCGAACGACCACGGGAAGATACGCGATGGCCCGCTGGGAGAAGACGCCGTACTCGACCGGTTCGCTGAGAAAGTTGACCATCGTCATGTGGGGCTGCGGCCACTTGATCAGCTCGGGATGGGCGAGCAGCGGACTTCCCGCGGGCGTCTGAACATTGATCGCGGTCTTGATGTAATCCTCGGGATCGCCCAGCTCAGGCGGCACGATCGGATCGTTGGTATGGGTGTGCCACTTGGGTTGATGATCGATGATGATGGCGATGCGCAAGTTGCCGCCCGGTTCGACCGTGTTACGAGCCGGGTAGACCGTGACGCGGACTACATCGCGCGAGTCGCCGAAGTCACCAAACTGCCCCAGGCTCGGCAGTGCCGACCAGAGGCTCAAACAGCCGAGCGCGGCAAGCCGAACAATATGAGGAACTCGCCGTCGCATGAATTGGGTAGCTCCACCGTCCTGTTCGGTTGATCGCCCACAGTCGCTTCACACCGCAGCGACCGTCAATGGAAGCAGTGTCCAGGAGTGAGCGAGGCAAGTCAACTTACTGTGCGGACCGTGCCCGATCGAGTGCTGCGCGAAACCCAGCCGGTTCGGGAAGAACATGCTGAAAACTTATTGGCTCGGTAAGGTTAGAACTCATAATGGCTAGAACCGGGACGCCAACGACTTTTGTCCGTTCCATCAGCGCCATGTGCTCGGTATTTGATGGGTCAAACTCGAGTTGTAGGAGTTCAATATCGGGGGCCTGGAGCGGATCGAAGTAATCCGGGTCGTTCAACTTTCTCCACATGGTGATCGCGTCGCGTTCCCAAGTGGCCCAGACAACCACAACGGCTACTTTGTTCCTCTTTATTGCCGTGCGCAGACGCCGTGGGGAATAGTCCAGCCAGCCGGAAGCTTGGGGATCGTTGGCTTCATCGGAGGCCTTCGGCTTCAGGATCGCATAGTGGGGCAGCCCGATCCCGCCGAAGAGCTTGAGGACATCTATTGCGGGCGGCTCTTCCGGGTCTTGGGCCTCGTACTTGATCTTGACATAGTCGGCGAGCCGCGCCACAACTTGTTCATCCTTGAGCGTGGTTGCGTTCATCGTTTTGCACGCTTTGCACCACTCCGCCCACATGTCAATGAAGACGAGCTTGTTCTCGGCTCTGGCTGTGGCCAAGCCTTGATGCGGCGACCCCGTCCAACCCTCTTCGGCAAGACTGGCTTCTACGCCGGCGCGAACCTCCTCGCTATCGACGTTCGTGCTGTCGTAGATTCCCCAGGCGAGGTAGCCGTAGTACGCAGCGAACGCGAGGATGAATACCCCCATCGCTTGCTTGACGCGAACCATCCAGGGGCCGGGCTTGGGCAGGAACGATAGGCCCCCGCCCGCAAACGGCCAGGGCAACGCCATGCCCAGACCGAGGAAGAACGGCAGGGCCAGGTACATCGTCGTGCCCTTGGCGTATTGATCGGAGGAGTACACGATGACCTGGATCACGACCGGCGCGACGCACGCGCCGGCCAGAAGCGCCGAGATGCCGCCCATGCCGAACGCCAGGGCGAACGTGCCTCGTTTACCCTTGCCCGCAAGGTCGAGCTTGCCTTGTAGCTTCGAGAAATCGATGGCCAAGACATCCAACATAGCCAAGCCCAGGACGATGAAAAGAATGGTGATGCCGACGTTGAACCAGATCGTGGAGTTGATGGCGCCGAACGTGCTTGCGGTCAGGATGACGACCAGCCCCAGCGCGCCGTAGACCGCGGCCATCGCCAGGCCGTACGTCCCGCCCAGGGCGAAACCGCGGGTTCGTGATCCGGCCTGGGCGCCCGCGCCGATGATGGCGAGGTTGATGGGAATAAGAGGTAAAACACACGGCGTCAGATTCAGCAGGATCCCGCCCAGGATCACCGCCAGTACGATGACCAGCGGACCTTTGTCGTCGAACCATCCCGCTTGGGTGGTCCCCGATTCAGCATCGTCAACGAACTGAAGGAAATCTTCGACGTTCAGATACCCGCCTGCGGTCCCAAGGATCTCAAAGTCCTCAAGTTCGTCCAGGATGTCCAGGTCTTCATTGGGGGTGAGCGTGACGTGGGTTGATCGGGAGCGCGACAGCCGGTTCTTCGCCGCCTCCAAAATCAATGCGATCAAACAGCGGATTATCGACGCGCCCGATCGGCACCGACGCCGGCACGACCTTCAGCGTACTGTCGATACGCTTGGTCGCGGGCGCAAGACAGAACTTGTCGTTACACGCTTGATACCTCAATTCGGCCTTGATCGAATACGGACCCGGCTGAAGATCTTCGGCGACGTGAAGCGTGATGCCGATCACGAACTCCCGCTCGAAGACCGACATGGGGACATCCGAAAACCCGGGAGTGATCATCAGCGCTTCGGGGTACACGATCTTGCTGACCGTAAACCCTTCGGGAGGGGTGACGGTGAGAACGGTCGGGATCAGGAAATCTTCATCCGGCTTGTTGGAATTGACGTGGTATTCCCTGTCGAGCGTGACCTGCAGCGCCGCATGGACGGCGCCTCCGGGGTGGACGGCATCCGCATCAAAGACCCACTGGGTGCCGACCAGGACGTCGCCGAACTGTGCCGACGCCGGCGCGGCCAGGATTGCGGCCGTCAAGAAGGGAACAACCCGCCCAAGCATCATCATGATCGAGAGTCTCCACGGCCTCGCAAATAGCTCGGCTCGCCCCGAGCCCTTCAAGTGGCCCCGGCTGCCGCTCCGATAAAGCTAAGGGTCCAGAAACAGTACGTCCCCTCCGCCGTCGGGGGAAGCCCCTTGCCGCGCCTTGGGCGTCCCGGTCTACAAACCGGCCGATGCCGCTGATCATTCCCAGCCCCAGCCAATCGCCATGACTGATGTCCTTGACCAATCTGAAATCGACGCTCTGATGAGCGCCGTCAGCGAAGGGGAGGTGGAAGAGCCCGGGGAACAGGCACAGATATTCTCGCGGCATCGGCGAGACCTCGACGACGTCGAGATCAAGGACTACGACTTCAAGCGACCGGAGCGGATCAGCAAGGACCAGATGCGGGCATTGCAGACGCTGCACGAGGCGTTCGCCCGCAACTTCGGCGCGGCGTTGTCGGGCTTCCTGCGGACGATCGTGGAAATTCGTGTCGCCAGCGCGGAGCAGATGACCTATTCGGAGTTCACGTCGAGCCTGCCCAATCCCACGAGCTTCAACCTCATCGAAGCCCCGGTCCTCGACGGCCAGCTTTGCCTGGAGATCAGCCCGCTGATCATCTATCCCCTCATCGACCGCCTGCTTGGCGGTTCCAACGAGAACATCTTCATCCCGCAACGGCCGTTGACGATCATCGAGACGAGGCTGATCAGCAAGATCCTGGAGCGGGGGGTGGCGGCGTTGACCGAGGCGTGGGAGACGGTGAAAAAGATCGATTTCAAGCTCGGCGCCCTGGAATCCAACCCGCAGATCGTTCAGATCGTTCCGCCCAACGAGGTGGTCGTCGTGCTGGGGTTCGAGCTGAAGCTGGGCAACCGGGCCGGGACCATGAGCCTGTGTATCCCGTTTCCGGTGATCGAGCCGATCATCGAGGATCTCGCAGCCCAAAGCTGGTTCCAGGCCGGTCGGCATCGAGCAGATGATCACTGGCGGCGGCTCGTCGGGCAGCGCATCGCGGAGGCCTCGCTGGACGTTGCCGCGGTGCTGGCCGAGACGAGCATCACCATGGCCGACCTGCGGAACCTGGAGATCGGCGATCTGTTGACGACCGACAAGCCGGCCGAAGCACCCGTGACGGTCACCGTCGAGGGCATCCCGAAGTTCGTTGCGAGGTCGGGCCAGTACCGGGGCAACCGGGCCGTGCGCATCCTGGAGCCGATCCAGTCGGGCGAGTAGGCCGAGTCTGGTTGACGCTACGCCGCCAATCGATCCTGCCGGAGCGGCGCCGGCTCGGCGTCGCCTGGTCGCCACGGGCCACCGGGCGGTTCGATCGGCCTGTGGAGTGGGCGCCGTCTGTTGACTTGGCAACCGCCCTGGCGATATCCTTAGCCACGTATTGGCCCCGATTTTCTTGTATGGGGATTTGCCCGTGATCCTGGTCGCCCGATATCCGGTCTTGCCCCGTGGTCGCTGATCGTGACCATCTCCTGTGCTGTGTGCAGGGATGGCGCAGCCGGCGTCTTGCCGTGCCTTTGCCGTCGCGCAGACGACAGGTGGCAGCCTTGACCTGACGCACCGCGACAGGTCGATGGTCCGGCACGCTGCCGCCTGGTTTGTCGGACGCCCCGCACGGGTCACGGGACGTTGCTTGAGCACGCTCGTGGCTTTGTCGTTTTGGACCCGAACTTCCGAACTCTTCGTGACGCAACCAGAGGCAACTCGCCGGCACCATCACCGAACTACCAGACCAAGTGATGCGCGAGCCCGCTGGAGCGAGCCTCCTTTCTTGAGAACCAGCCAGCCCAACAACTCAACAACTCAACAACTCAACAACTCAACAACCCAACAACCCATTCAACGAAGACCGATCATGAATCCTGAAACGCTCCGCATCCTCGACGCGATCGCGCGGGACCGAAATATCGACAGAGATCTGCTGATCCAGGATCTCGAGCAGGCGATGATCAGCGCCGCTCGCAAGCACTTCAACTCGCTCGACACGGAGGCCTTTGGCTGTCACATCGACCGTACGAGCGGTGAGATCACGATCTGGCGGAACCTCGACGACGAATCGCGCGAGGTCATTGAGCTGGAGACGCTCGGCCGAATCCCGGCCCAGACCGCCAAGCAGGTGATGATCCAGAAGTTCCGCGAGGATGAGCGGCAGAGCCTACTGGAGGAGTTCTCCAAGCGACAAGGCGAAATCGTCACCGGCATTGCACACCGATACGAAGGCGGCGCGCTCGTGGTCCAGATCGATCGGGCGGAAGGGTTCATGCCCCGTTCAGAGCAGATACCAGGCGAGCAGTTTCACCCCGGCGACCGGGTGCGATGCCTGATTCTCGATGTTCGGGACGTGGGGAATCAGGTCAAGATCGTCTTATCGCGAGGACATCCGGATTTCATTCGGCGGTTGTTCGAAGCTGAGGTCCCCGAGGTCGCGGAGCACGTGATCGAAATCAAGGGCATGGCGCGTGAGGCCGGGTTTCGCACCAAGATTGCCGTCTCGTCCGTCGACTCGAGAGTGGACGCCGTCGGCGCATGCGTCGGTGTTCGCGGAAGCCGCATCCGGAACATCGTCGACGAACTCGGCGGCGAGAAGATCGACATCGTTCGCTTCAACGAATCCAGCCAAGTTCTCATCGGCAACGCACTGAAGCCCGCGGAAGTTGAAGAGGTCAGTCTGTGCTTCGAGCTGGGACGCGCCACGATTATTGTGCGCGAGGATCAACTCTCGCTGGCGATCGGGCGACGCGGCCAGAACGTGCGACTGGCGGCGCGCTTGACGGGGTGGGATATCGACATTCTTACTCCGGCCGAGTTCGCCAAGAGCCTGGAGACGCTGGAGCAGACGGTCAGGCCGATCGAGGGAGTCAACGAGCAAATGTTGGACCGAATGGGGGCGCTGGGGATGATCAGCGTCTTTGATATCGAGGAGGTTGGGCCGGCCGTGCTTGAGGAGGAGCTGGAGATGCCGGCCGAAGTCGCGCAAACGGTGGTCGAAACGTGCGCCGCTCAGGCCAAGATCGTGGCCGAGCAGCAACAGAAGGAGAAGGAAGAGGCCGCAAAGCGCAAGGCTGAGGAGGAAGCCACGGCCACGACCCTGCTGGGAACCGGCGACGCCGTTGCCGGTGCTGATCTTGACGCGGATGCCCGGGCGGAGGCGGCGGCGGCGTCAATCCTCGGCGGACCGCCTCACCCGCCGATCGTAGAAACCCAACCGGAGGATTCAGACTCGACCGAAACGGGTGAAGCGGCGGCAACGGAAGCGCCGAACACCGCCCAGGAGTCGGGAGAGACAGCCCCCGACGAGGAGCCGGCAACCCCCGAGGCGTCGAGCGATGAGCCGGTTCAATCGACGGAGCCGGCGTCGCAAGTCGCACCGTTACCGAGTGACGAAGCCGCTTCGGCGCAGCCTGCGGGCGGGACTGGAGACTAATGGCAACGAAGACCGCCACCATCCGAGTCTTCCAAATGGCCAAGGACATTGGCGTGACGTCCAAGGACATCATCGCCAAGTGTCAGGCTGAGGGGATCGAGAATATCACGAACCACATGTCGGCGGTCTCAAGGGGCTTGGCCGCGACGGTGCGAGAGTGGTTCGGGGAGGGGCAATCGACAACGACCACCGCGATAGAAACGGCGGCCCCGGTCGATGTGGCCAAAGCACGGGCCAAAGTCAAAAAGAAGGCCACGAGGAAGAAGGCGGCGAAGAAGGGAATCGCCGAGGCTGCGCCCAAGCTGGACGAGGAGCCGACCCCTGAGACGGTGCCGGTGGCCGCGCCGCCTGAATCGGGGCCGGTCGAAGCACCGCCATCGCCGGTCGCGGCGCCCCCGCTGCCGACGGTGGTTCCCGAGCCGCTGACCGTTGCCCCTGACACGCCGCCACCGCCGCCGGCGCCCGAGGAACCTGTGTTCCCCGCCCTGGACCCGGCTCTCGCCCCGGCGGCCCAAGCGCCGGAGCCGAGTCAGGACTTGCCGAGAATGAACATCCCGGACCGCCCGCCGGTCATTGCGCCGGCCGGACCCATGCTGGCGGAACCGACCCAGACCAAGCTGGCCGGTCCGCGGATCATTCGCGTGGAGAGCCCGGAGGTGATCGCGGCCCCGCGTCCGGCCCCGCGACCGGAGACGACAATGCGTCGCAGCGGTCCCCGTGCCGGCCGAGGCGTGGGCGCCCCCTTTCCCGAAGCGCCCGCCTCGTCGGGTGACCCGGCTCGGACGGGTCGTGGTGCTGCTTCCCGGCGCAACAAGCGGCGCACGACGACCGACCGAGACCAACGCGGGCGGGTCGGACGCACGGCCACCGGCGAACAGCCGCAACGGTCGGATTGGACCCGGCAGGATCTGCTGGAGCGAGATCGGCGGTTGACGCGATCCGGCGGCTTCTTCAAAGCGCATCGTCGTGACAACCTCAAGCGCACCATCGGCGCCGGGCAGCGGGCGGTGAGCGCCGCCGAGGCGGGCGGGTTCGTCAAGATTCAAGAGCCGATTACGATCAAGACCCTCTCCGCGGCAACCGGGGTCAAGGCCGCCAACATTGTGCGGACACTGTTCCTCTCCGGCAACCCGACGACCATCAATTCGATCATCGACGGCCGTACCGCGGCCGAGGTCATGCTCGAGTACAACATCGAGCTGGAGGTTCTTGAGCAGAAGACCGCTCAGCAACAGATCGTCGAGCAGTTCCTCGAGCGCGAGGTCGTGGACGAACGGCCGCGCAACCCGGTGATCACTATCCTCGGGCATGTCGATCACGGCAAGACGTCGCTCTTGGATCGGATCCGAAATACCAACGTGGCCGAGTCGGAGGCGGGCGGCATCACTCAGGCCACCAGTGCGTTCCAGGTACCCGTTCGAACCGGCGACAAAGAGCGTCTGATTACGTTCATCGATACGCCCGGCCACGAGGCGTTCACCGATATGCGCGCCCGGGGAGCGAGCGTCACCGACCTCGTGGTGCTGGTCGTCGCGGCGGACGACGGCGTGATGCCTCAAACCGTCGAATCGATCAACCACGCCAAAGCCGCGCAAGTGCCAATCGTCATCGCGCTGAACAAGATCGACAAGCCGGAGGCGACCGACGTGAATCTTCAGCGGATCTATGGGCAGCTTGCGGAACACGAACTTGCCCCTCCGGAATGGGGCGGCTCAACCGATGTGGTCAAGACCAGCGCGCTGAAGAACGAAGGAATCCAGGACCTTCTGGACGTGCTGGACTATCAAGCCGACCTGCTGGAGCTCAAGGCCGATTTCGGCGGCATGGCCGAGGGAACCGTGCTGGAGGCAAGGCTCCAAGAGGGACGCGGTCCGGTCGCCAACGTGCTCGTACAGCGGGGCTGTCTCAAGAAGGGCGACTTCATCGTCGTCGGCCGGGCCTCCGGTCGCGTCCGTGACATCGTGGACGACCACGGGGAACGGATCAACGAGGCCGGCCCGTCCATGCCGGTCGTCTGCTCGGGCATCAGCGAAGTGCCGGACCCCGGTGACCGGTTCTATGTGGTCACGAGTCTCAAGGACGCCGAGGCGGCCGCCCAGGAGCGCCGCGACCTGGAGCGCGATCGCGATCTGGTCACGGAGAAGATTACGCTCGACAACATCTTCCAGCGGATGTCCGCAGACACGAAGAAGGTGCTGCCGTTGATCATCAAGGGCGACGTGCAGGGTTCGGTCGATACGCTCAAGGTCGTCCTTGAGAAGATATCCACCGACGAGGTGATGATCGCGGTCAAGCACGCAGCCGTCGGCGGCGTGAATGAATCGGACATCCTCCTGGCGAAGGCGACGGGCGCCATCATCATCGGATTCAACGTCACCTCGTCGGCCCAAGCGCGCCGGCGAGCGGATGAGAGGCAGATCGACATCCGTCTCTACGACGTGATCTACGACGTCACCGACGACGTTATCAAGGCCGCCGAAGGACTGCTCGACCCCGAGCACAAGCTCGAAGTCATCGGGCACGCAGAGGTCCGAGAGGTCTATAAGATCTCTCGCGTGGGGATGATCGCCGGTTGTTATGTCACCGACGGTGTGATCGAGCGCAACGCGCTTATCCGCGTGACGCGGGGCGATATTGTGGTCGAGAAGGATCGGAAGCTCGACCAGCTCAAGCGGTTCAAGGACGATGCGAAGGAGGTCCGCACCGGCCAGGAGTGCGGCATGAAGATCGAGGCGTACGACGACATCAAGGTCGGCGACGTCCTGGAGTGTTACAAGAAACTGGAGGTGCGCAGAACGCTGTAGGACCAGGACCCGAAGCGCCGACGCTGCCGGGTCGAGAGTCAAGCCGCCGGACTGTACGGCTGCAGCTTGTCGTTCCATCGCTTTGACGCCCGTACTTTGACGGCTCGTTTCCTGAATTGATTCATGAGTAGACGCACGGACCAAATTGCCTCACTGATTCGCCGAGCGGTGCAGTCCCGGCTGAGCCGCGGGCTGAACGATCCCAGGGTTCGCGGACTGATCTCGGTAACGCGGGTGACGGTGGCGGCGGATCTGTCGGAGGCGGTCATTGTCGTGTCCGTCATGCCGGCCAAGCACGCCCAACTGACCTTGCGCGGCTTACAAAGTGCGGCTACCCACCTCCGAGGTGAACTTGGACGAACCGCCCGGCTCCGGCACCAGCCGCGTCTTACTTTCAGACTGGATGACTCGATGAGGCACGCGGCTGAGGCAATGGCCGCGATCATGCAAGTGAGCGGCGCGGAGCGCCAGTCCCCAGACCAGACGCAGACGGAGGATTCGGGTTCGTGAAAAAAGCTGCTGACGCCGGCCGCAACTTCAGTGCACTTCTGCGCAAGCTCGGCAAATCCGGACCGCCGCCGCCGGCGCAGCCGGACTCCGTCGACGTCCTGATCATGTCCTTTTTGCTGTGGAACTGCACGTCAGCCAAGGCCAAGACCGCCTACCAAAGGATCCAGCAACGGGTCGTGGATTTCAACGATCTGCGGGTGTCGATGCCGGGGGAGATCGCGGGGTTCTTCGGGGGTCGCTACCCCCAGGCCGAGGACCGTTCCCAGCGGATTCGGGCGGTGCTGCGTCACATCTACAATCGTGAACATGCCGTGAGCCTCGAGCGGCTCGATTCGATGGGCAAGCGCGAGATCAAGAAATATCTCCGCTCGCTTGATGGGATCGTCCCCTTCGTCGCCGACCGGGTCATGCTGCTTTGTTTCGGGACCCGTTGCATCCCCGTCGATGAGAACCTGTACCGCGCATTGCTCGAGGCGGGGGCTTGCCAGGACACCGCGGACCTCTGGGAGCTTTCATCCTGGCTTTCCCGGCAGATCAAAGCCTCCGAGGCCGTTCAGACCCACTTTGCCCTCCAGACCTGGGTTGATCGAGGCGGGCGACCGATCCAAGCTCGATCCTCCACCCCCGGAGGCGCCAAGACCACATCGACGAAGACCGGCCGACGGACCGCCGCCGACCGCGAGAAGTCGTCGCGATCGCGCTGAGCCGGACTCCGACCGCCCCATCGCGGCGGGTCTTTCCTCGCGGGCTAGACTTCCGGGATGCTGAAGTTGTCTCCCCCACCGCGCCAACCCGGTCCCTCGTCCCGCGTGTTGGTGTTGCTGGCGCTGGCGGGCCTCGGCTGGGTCGGCTGCGCCGAAGGATCGCAGTCCCGCCGGGCGGGCGGTTTGACGGCCCGCGTTGATCCGCAGCTTTCAGCTCAGGAGAACCTCCAGCAGCTCGCAGCTGCGGAGGCCGTGGCCCCGCGCCTGGCGCGACTGGATGTGCCGACACCGTCGGGCGTTGATCCGCAGGTGCTCGCGCCGCGCCCCCAGAGCGACACCCTGGCAACATTGAGCCTCGATGACGCGCTGCGAAAAATCGTCGCGCAGCAGTTGTTGGTGAATCCTGCTCCCTCCGAGATCCCGAGTGTTGACGCATCGGCACGGGCCGAGGCGTTGCGCCATTACGACGAAGGCCGGGACGCGGCGCTGAACGACCGATCACTCGTGGCGATCACTGAGCTTCAACGAGCGGCCGAGCTCGATCCTTATGAGCCCAACATTCTTCGCGAGCTGGCCCGCAGCTACCTGCACCCAAGTCAAGACAACCGGCTCCGTGCGGTAAGTATCTATCGGCGTCTCTTACAAGTTCTGCCGGAGGATCACGAGGCGCTCTTCCAGATCGGGTTCGCAGCTGCGAATAGTCTGGCACACGCCCAAGCGGTGGCGCATCTGGCCCAGCCGCGGTTGGCGGGACGATCATTCGACCATGAGCCCGGCGTGGGATACGTGGCCGACTTCATCCTCGTCGAATCGCTGCGCAAGCTCGGGTGCGATCGCGCTGCGATCGAGCTGGGGCGGGCGGTGGTCCTGACCCCGGCGGGGATTGATCGTCCCACGGTTCACGCCCGACGCATTGCCTCCATCTACCGCCAGCGCGGCGACATGTGGCGCGCCATCGGTGATGCGCACTGTCGCCTCGGTGAATACGCCCCGGCTCTTGAGGCCTATCAGCAGTCCGCCGCGCTCCCCACCGCCGAGCCGGCCGCTCTGGACCTGCGGATCGTCTATGTGAATCTTCGGCTGGGACGAATCTTCAGCGCTCAGCGAGAGGCGCTCGCTACGTTCGGTAGTGATGACTCGCCCGCCTCGGAGCGCAGCGTTCGTCTGTGCAGCTACCTCGCCCGACACGTTGATCAAACCCAACTGCTGGCTGAGGCCGTTGCCCAACGCTACCACGAGAATCTCGATGATCCCTTCTTAGCGAGAGCAGCAGCGGCGCTGATGGGGCCGACCGAAGCCGTCGGACTGCTTCGGCAATTTCTCGATCGTCGACCGGACGATCTGGCCGTCCTGAGCCAACTGCTGCGCTGGCTCGTGCAGGAAGATCCGCAGTTAGCCGTCGAGTTGACGGCCAGCCTGTGTGCAGCCCACCCCGAGTTCGCTGGGAAATATGTTCTGCGGCTCGGCGTGGCCGCGCCGCGCCCCAGCGCCCTGCTCGAGGCCGTGCGCCGCATGCCCCCCGCGCCGGAAGTCGCGGTTCTCGAGAGTCGGCTCCTGGCCTACCTCAGAGGTTTCGGCGAGGCCTGGCGGGTGTGCCAAGCGGGGCTCGCCGCCTGGCCCAACGATCGAGCGCTCCTGCTGTTGCAGATCGCGCTCGCGGCGGACCTGAAGGAGCCGCGGTTGTTGGATCGAGCCATTGAGGCGGTTGCTCAATACGACGATGTGACGACGTGGCTCGTGCGAGCACAAGCACGGCGTGCAGTGGACCAGACCGAATCGGCGCTCGATGCCGCAGAGGCCGCGGTCGCCCAGGCGCCGCAGAACGTCAAGGCCGTGACCGAGCTGGCGCGTTGCAGCGCTGCGCACGCAGCGGGCCTTGCGGACATTGCTGATCGCCGCGGATATGCGCAGGACGCCGTGGTTACCGCCGAACGCGCCGTCGAGCTGGACCCTCATCACGACGACGCTTACGCCGTGCTCCTGGGTCTCTACGACCAGACCGGACTCCTGCGCGACTCCCAACGGTACGACGGCACGATCGATCGGCTGCGCGCTGCCGCACCGGACAGTACGCTGCTTGGGCAAATGCTGGCGCAGCGGGCCGCGCGCCAGGGCCGGTTCGAGCAAGCTATCGAGCAGTTTCTCAGCCTGTATGACCGCGACCAAACGGACATGGCCAGCGTGAACCTGGCCGTTGCCGCTTGGATTCGACAGGGCAAGCTTGACGCTGCGTTGCAGTGGCTCGACGAGCGCGTGTCCGAGCGCCCCGGTGATCCCGCGCTGCTGGAGCAATGGGCGGTGCTGCAACTGCAAAGTCGCCGGCCGAATGTCGCGATTGACCGGCTCGAGACCCTGCTCGACGAACAGCCGGAGCATCACGCCGCCCGCAATCTGCTTGAGTCGTTGTATCGAGCGGCCGGCCGGATCGAGCGCGCCTTTGATTTGTCCCAGCAGCGGTTGCTGTCACGGCCCCAAGGCGTGCGCCGCGAACTCGAGCTCTCCGGCCTGTATGCCGGGGCGGGTATGAACGACGCAGCGACCACGCGCCTGAAGTGGATCTATCAGCAGCGGAAAAATATAGGGTACGACGAGATGGCAAACGCCATGGCGGTTGCGGGCCGCATCGATGGCGCTGGAGAACTCACGCTTCAATGGGCCTACTTCATCACGCAGCGCTTCCCTGATGCGCTGCTGCGGGTGTACGGCAGCGGGCTGCGGGCCCTGGCGAGAATGGGGCGGGTTGACGAAGAGTTCGATGCCCTGGCCGACCGGGCCGTCGTCTCCGCCCCCGGCGCGTCTGGTTCATCGCTCGCCGCGGTGATCCTCTGGCAACAGCTCGCCCAGGCGCTGGTCGATGACGGCCGACCCGCCGCCGCTGCTCGTGCCGTTCGAGCGCGCCTTCGCGCCGAAGCGGCGCTCGATTCGCAAGCGGTGTTCAAGCTGAGAACTGTGGCGGTCGCGGCGGATGCGGCTGTCGATCGACTTGACGATTCGATCGCCCTGCTAAAGGACTTGGTCTTGCGTGGGCTTGTACCCGCGCCGCCGGACGTCGCCGAGGAGCTGGCGCTGGCCGACGTTTTCTATCAAGCCAGCCAGATCTACGCTGCGCTGGGCCACCGAACCAGCGCCGAACGGTTGCTGCAGCTCGCGGCCCAGCTCACCCCCGACCATGCCATGGTCTTGAACAACCTTGGTTACTCACGGCTCGAGCTGGGTCAAGCGGACGCCCAGACCGTCAACTGGATCGAGCGGGCCTACGAGCTGGAGCCGTTGGATAGCAATATCCTGGACACGATCGGTTGGCTGCGCTACAAGCAGGGGCGGCTGAGGGATGACGGACTCGAACCCGGCGCGATCTCGTTGATCGAAGACGCGATGGCCCGAGACTCCGAGCCGAGCACCGAAGTGCTCGATCACCTCGGCGACGTGCAGTGGCGGGCCGGCGATACCGACGCAGCGACCGACGCCTGGCGTCGCGCCGAGCGGCTGCTGGAAGCGCCCGCTTTCCGCCAGCGCTGGCTGCGAAACTATCAGCTCGTCCAGATCCATCCCACGCAAGGATGGGGGCTGCTCGTGGCCGACCCCGAGGAGATGTATCATCAGAACTTCGGCATGTTGCTGCAGCGCGTCTCGGCGAAGCTGCGCGACGCCGAGCAGGGTACTGATCCGCAGATTGCCCCAACCTTCGCCGAGATGGCCAAGACGAGTACAGCAGGAGAGTCCGACCATGGCCGGCCATAGTAAATGGGCCAACATCAAACACCGAAAGGCGCGACAGGACGCCGTCAGAGGCAAGCTGTGGTCCAAGTGCAGCCGCGCGATCATTGTTGCGGCCAAGGCCGGCGGGAGCGATCCGGAGATGAACCTCTCGCTTCGCTACGCCATCGACGAGGCCCGCTCCGCCAACATGCCCAAGGACACGATCGAGAAAGCGATCAAGAAGGGCTCGGGTGAGTTGGGCGAGGCGGCCAACTATGAGGAGGTCCGCTACGAAGGATATGGGCCGGGCGGCGTGGCCATCATCGTCGATTGTTTGACCGACAACCTGAACCGCACCGCGCCGGAGATGCGCACAATCTTCGAAAAATGCGGGGGAAACCTCGGCAAGCCGGGGGCGGTGGCGTTCGGCTTCTCCGCCAAGGGACTGATCGTTATCGAAGCGAGTAAGGTCTCCGAGGACACGCTGATGGAGATTGCAATCGAGGCCGGGGCCGACGATGTCGCCGAATCCGGAGGCGCGTGGGAAGTGACGTGCGCTCCGGCTGATTTCATCGGCGTGAAAGAGGCGATCATCACCGCGGGCATCGAGCCGGACTCAGCCGAGCTGACCATGATCCCCGCCAATACGATCGATTGTGATGCGAAGACCGGCGCGAAGGTGTTGCGTTTGCTCGACGCGATCGAAGAGCACGACGATGTGCAAAAGGTTTATTCCAACGCGGATATACCCGAGGAAGTTATGGCGGGGTGAGAAGAAGGCACGAAGGCATCGAGGCACGAAGGCGCGAAGTGAAGATCGCGCGGTCCGGAGGCCACGCCGCTAAACTTGAATAGCCGTGGCTTTGTGCCGTTATGACATCATCTTCATCGGCCGGGTCCAGGGCGTGTTCTTCCGCGCCACGGCCCGGGAGATCGCTCGCCGCTACGACGTGACCGGCTGGGTGCGAAACGAGCGCGACGGCTCGGTTCGCTGTGTCATCGAGGGCGAGGCGGATGAGCTGGATCGGTTCGTCAACGCCATCCAACTCGCCAAGCAAGCCAATATCGACAACACTGATATCACACGTCTTGATGCCACCGGCGAGTTCGATGGGTTTATGACCCGATACTGATCGACGAGGCCTGGTCACTTCAGTGACCAGGATCATCGAGGAGCAGCGCTTGACAATCACGCCCCGATGACGACCCTATTACCTATGAAGATCACGTCGCGCCTCATGGTCGTTCTCCTGGCCGTCTCCATGCTCTTCGGTTGCACGACTGTGCATCAGGAATTCGCCGGGCTGCCCTCGGATCAGGTGTGGATCGCGCTGGTGGCCGTCGCTCAGAGCCCTAGCTACGACGATTGGACCGTGACGGACAACGATGTGTGGGTGGACGAAGCGGCACACCGCATCGAGATCTATCGCCGGTTGCGGCGCGTGATTCATCAGCCGGCCTACAAGGCTCGGCGTGAGAATCGCGAATGGCGGTTCCAGGTGATCTTCGAGCCGACCGACCCGCCTCAGGCGACGTTCACCAGCCGTGGTCTGGGCGTCCCGTCCCAGGCGCAACACGAGGGCGAGCGCTACTTCCAAGACGTCCTTGATCTGCTCAGCGGAATGCCGCAACAGGACGAGGCGCCCTCCACAGCGTCGAGCGACACAAGCGACACACCGGACAAATAGGTCATCGGCCGCAACATCGCTCGGCTCACTTTGTTCGTGTTCAAAGCGATATGAGCGCAGACGTTCCGGCGCCGCTGTATATCGAGCGCCTCGTGCCTCGGCCCTGCTATACTGCCTGGCTCGCTCAAAAACCCGCAACCACCACCGACTTCGGATGGAGATTCCTGCGCGATGGCTGATTCGATCACGATGACCGACCAGGGACTGAACGTCCCGGACAATCCAATTATCCCCTTTATTGAAGGAGACGGCACCGGGCCTGACATCTGGGCCGCGGCGGTGCGCGTCTTCGACGCCGTGGTCGAGAAGGCCTACGCCGGCTCGCGCAAACTCCAATGGAAGGAAGTTCTGGCCGGGGCAAAAGCGTTCAACCAGTCCGGCAATTGGCTGCCCGATGAGACGGTCCAGGCCTTCAGGCAATACATCATCGGGATCAAAGGCCCGCTCACAACGCCCGTCGGCGGGGGGATCCGCAGCCTCAACGTCGCCCTCCGCCAGATGCTCGACCTGTACGTTTGTTTGCGACCCGTGCGCTACTTCACCGGCGTACCTTCGCCCGTGAAAAAACCCCAGGATGTGAACATCGTCATCTTCCGCGAGAACACCGAGGACATCTACGCCGGGGTGGAATGGGAAGCCCAAAGCGACGAGGCCAAAAAAGTCATCGCCTTCCTGCAGGATCAGATGGGCGTCACGAACATCCGCTTCCCCGACACCAGCGGCATCGGTATCAAGCCCGTCTCCCGCGAAGGCACCGAACGCCTGGTGCGAGCGGCGATCAACTATGCGCTGAAGAACGATCGGCGAAGTGTCACGCTCGTTCACAAAGGCAACATCATGAAGTTCACCGAGGGCGCGTTCCGTGATTGGGGATACGCCCTGGCTGTGAACGAGTTTAGGAACGAAACCGTCTCCGAGCGTGAAAGTTGGATCCTCGGCAACAAGGAATCCAACGCCGACATCTCCGCCGAAGCAAACGCCCGGCGGATCGATCCCGGCTATGACATGATGACGCCGGACAAGCAGCAAGCGATCTGCGCCGAGATTGAGAAGGCTCTTGAACTTTGGACAACGCACGGCGACGGCAAGTGGAAAACCAAGTTGCTCATTCGTGATGCGATCGCGGATATCACGCTCCAGCAAGTCCTGACGCGCGCAAAGTCATTTGACGTGATCGCGACGCTGAACCTCAACGGCGACTATCTGTCCGATGCGTTGGCTGCCCAAGTTGGCGGAATCGGTATCGCACCCGGCGCGAACATCAACTACGACACCGGCCACGCGATCTTCGAAGCGACGCACGGCACCGCGCCCAAGTACGCCGGCCTCGACAAAGTCAACCCCGGCTCGGTGATTCTCTCCGGCGAGCTGATGCTGCGCTACATGGGGTGGACCGAAGCGGCCGATCTCATCATCCAAGGCATCGACGGCGCCATCGGCGCAAAGACCGTCACCTACGATTTCGAACGCCTCATGGACGGCGCGACCCTCCTAAAGTGCAGCGCCTTCGCCGACGCGATCATCGAACATATGGGAGCAGGGGTGGCGGTCGGGGCGTGACCGTCGCTATGAAGAGCTCGCGTTTGAGCATGTGTTCATCATCGATCGCGTGGGGATACCGTCAGCGTCAACTCTCGAAGACTCGAACGAAGATAAGACACCCCCAAAGCCCAGGGACTCTCGTCCCTGGGACTTCCTACATCCAAAACTCAACTCATTCAGCCTCTTTTAGATTCAACTCCGGCAATCCAACATCCTTGCGCCATTCGATCAACAGTTTCCGCCAGCGGATCGCGTTTTCCTTGCTCGGAATAATGCGGCCGTCGGGCTCGAGTTCATCGAGAACCCCCGGGTAGTGCTCATCAGCCCATGCCTTGAACTGGTCGTACCGCCCTTTGGTCTTCGGCTCCTTCGGCAAGCTCGAAACCAACATCCCTTCAATCCGCTCATCGTCATCAAACCAGTACGTAATCTGATACGGCGTCGGCTTACGATCAAGCAGCTTGAAGTAATCGTTCGTCTCGCTCACGATCGTCACCAGTTCGTTGCCGTTCACTTCATACTCATGGGTCGTGCTGGTTGACTTCATTTCGCGGTCCCACTCCGCCCATGGTCCATCGCCTGATGGTTTTCGCAGTGTGCCCGGCCCTTCTTTGGTGTCGAACCAGATGCGCGACTCCTCAGCCAGGTAACCTGCGATCCGCTGCGTATCGCGCGCTTTTCGCGCTTCTCTAAACCCGAGCAACTTCGCATACAGCGGATGAACCGATTCGATCCGAAGCTGCGCTTCTACCGGCGGCCCATCCGCTAACGTTACCGTCACTTTCTTCGTTACCTGTTGATCCAAATGCTTACTCGAAGCCTTCATGCGGATGTGAAGTACCTTAGCTTGACGCGGCTCAAGCGTCTCGGATACGAAATCAACGATCGTCGTGCAACCGCAGCTCGCCTTGGCGCTGACCACGGTAATCGGCGCGTCGTTCGTGTTGATGATCCACAACGTTCCCGCGGCTGTATCCCCAGCCGCGCATTTGCCGAAGTCCAACACGTTCGGCACGATTGTCGCTTGCTCAGCAGCTTTGCCAACACCCCCAATCACAGTCGGAGCCGCTACAAATGTGACAACAAGCGCCCATGCACGAAGGCGGCTGCTCCGAAACGATCTGTTTGTTGTGTCTGTTCTCATCGATTGATCTCCTTGTGGGCGCACCGACACCATCTGCACAGCAATGCACTGTGCAATCAGATAGAATTCAATGCGCGAGAAAAAACTACTCTGTATCGAAGCGACCGGCTTCGAGATGGATCGGAACTTTCAGCGGCGGTTGCCCTTGGATAAAGAACGTCACGCTCTTGGTCTTTCGTTCGCCCGGCTTCTCCGGAGCGGTCATCGTAAGTTCAACAAGCATTGATGCGCCCGGTGCGAGGGGGCCGGTCTGGAATCGAGTGATCGTTGTGCACCCGCAGGCGACCTTGGCGCGTTCAATTTGCATCGGCGTCGAGCCCGTGTTGATCAGCCACAGCTTGCCCGCTTTGGGCTTGCCCGCTTCGCCGATCCCTAGATCCAACTCGCTCGGCGTGACGCGCACAATAAACGGCGAATCCTTATCGGTTGACGCGAGTGGATCGCCGATCGCCATATTCTCACCGGTCGGCGCGCCAACGTTCGACGTCACGACCTGCACCCGTCGATGCGCAAGCGCCGCCGTTGTTGACAGCAACATCGCGATCCCAATAAACAGCGCCAGCCACGCGCCACTGGTGTGAGGACGGCGCCTCTCCGAGCCATCGAGGATGTGGTGAATGCGCCGCACCAAGCCGTGCTTGTTCGTTACCGCAGCCAGCGCCAGACGATTGCCTCGTTGCGGCGCAAGATTGAGCAGCGATTCTGCGAACACCGTCGGCGATTGACCGGTCGCCAACACCCATTGATCACACGCTCGCTCGCTGAGCTGCGCCACGCGGCGTTTGGTCCACCACACCAGCGGATGCCACGGCATCGCGCACGCTAAAAGTTCACTCACAAACACCGTCAAATGATCACGCCGCTTCCAATGCGCCAGTTCATGGCACAAAATGCCCGCAAGCGCCTTGGCATCAGACTCATCCGCCATCCCTTGCGGCAGTAGTATCACCGGCTGTTTGGACCAGCACCACACGACCGGGCAGGCGATGGAGTCGCTCACGCGCACCGTAGGCGTGCATCGTAAACCAAGTTTTCGCGCCGCTTGGTTGGCTAACGTGTCGATCCTTGGATCATCAAGCGGGCGAGATTCACGAAGCAGTTGCCTGCTGCTTCGAATCGATTGCACGAGTCGCGCGATGACGACGATCGACAGGACAATCCACATCGCCCCAAACAATCGTTCCCACGTGAACGCGCCGGCCAGGTAATTCATTGACAGGGCTGGGATCTGATTCGACACGGTCGACTCAGGTATCGTATGACTTGGAGGTGCGATCAACCCCCACCCAAGCGCGCGAGATGCCGCACTGAGAAGTGGCGTTACCACAGCTGCCCCCAATAGGAGCAGCACAGCATGATGCGCGCGGGCCGGTTGCCTCGCCAGCAACGCTGCCACAACACCTGCGATCAATAAGCACAGCGTCGGTTGCCACAGCGCATCAACGATCAGCGAGCCGTCTAAAAGAGTGTCATACATTGGCTTCTCGCTCCCGTCGCTTGTTGTCGATCATCTTGCGCAGCGTGGCGAGGGTTTCATCATCCAGCCGATCGTCATCCATCAGATGCTCAAACAACACCAACGGATCACCCTTAAACACACGATCGACGTAGCCTTTGAGCGATTTAGCGCCCTCATCCTCGCGCGATCGCTTGGCTGAGTAGATATACGTTCGGCCTTCGCTGCGGTGTTTGACCCAACCGGCCTTTTCGAGCTTTTGCAGCACCGTCAGGACGGTCGTATACGCCGGCCGCTTGGATCGGCCCAGCGCCCGCCGCACATCGCTGACGCTGGCGTGGCCCTTCTCCCAAACAACCTCCATCACCGCTCGCTGAAGGCTTCCCAGTTCATCAAAGAGCTTTCGCGTGACCAAAGCCAGTTCTCCGGGGTAGGGGCAGTTATCTACAGCAACCGTAGTACTATGGCCATAGTATATCGTCCCGGCCTCCTGTCAAGGGTCTTTTTGAGAAAAACTTCCGACGCCAAAGGCGCGCTAACCCAGTGCAGCCAACCACCAAGTTGTGCAAAGGTCGTTCGGTGGTACTATGCCGCCATGCTGACAGAACCCGAACAAGCTTTCTCGTCAGAGGCTTGCGATCTTAGTAGGTTCGTTCCTGCGGAACTTCGGAGTTTGCCCGACCTGCAACGGGATCTGCCGCGGATCGCCAAGGATACGCGATTGACATCTGTTATCGAGGCAGCGATCGGTTCGATCCCAACCCGCCATGACTATCGACTTGGCGATGCTCGATTGATGGACTTCCTCGAACCAGAGTCGGTTCACCTCGTCGTTACGTCCCCGCCATATTGGACGCTCAAGGAGTATCGGCGCAGCGAAGACCAACTTGGATTCGTCCAGGATTACGAGCAGTTTCTGGAGGAGCTGGATCGCGTGTGGCAGCACTGTTTCCGCGCACTTGTGCCCGGCGGGCGACTCGTCTGCGTGGTCGGCGATGTGTGTCTATCCAGACGGAACAACAACGGGCGGCATGTCGTCGTTCCGCTACACGCTTCAATTCAGGAACATTGCCGGCACATCGGCTTTGATAATCTCGCCCCGATCATCTGGCACAAGATCGCAAACGCCACATATGAAGTGCAGGGGGCCGGCGGTTTTCTCGGGAAGCCCTACGAACCCAATGCGGTGATCAAGAACGATATCGAATTCATTCTGATGCAACGCAAGCCGGGTGGATACCGCAAGCCTTCCTCGGCAAAGCGAATCCTGAGCGTGATCTCGGTGAATGATCATCAGCGATGGTTCCAGCAGATTTGGACTGGATTGACAGGCGCCTCTACAAGGAATCATCCCGCGCCCTATCCAGTCGAGATTGCACACAGACTCATCCGGATGTTCAGTTTTGTTGGCGATACGGTGCTTGATCCGTTTCATGGCACGGGATCAACTTCGGTCGCGGCAGCCCGATCCGGCCGCAACAGCATCGGTGTTGAGACTGACGCTGTTTACTTCGAGAGATCGTGCAGGCGTTTCGCCGAGGAAACCTCAAGTATGTTCTCTCAAAGAACACTGAACGTCTTGCGAGATGACCAAGCGAAGCAAGAAATCTCTTGACGAGCGCGTCGCAGCCGCCGTTCGCCGGTTTTGGCGCACCCGGTCGTCGCAAGGTCGTCGCCAGGGGAGTACGACAGGGCGGCAGGATTCGGGTAATCGCGCCGTAGCAACAGGGGGCAAGCAGCTTGATGGTTTCAATCAACTGATATCGGAGTTGCTGGAGGAAGCCAATATCCCGCCACAGTCGATTCTCCGGACTTCGCGCAAGGATGTAACCTTGCCGGGGTTCTTTCGGCCAACCAAGCAATGGGATCTCCTTGTCCTCCACAAGCGATCACTTCTAGGCGTTCTCGAATGTAAGGCGCTGTGCGGTCCATCCTTCGGGAACAACTACAACAACAGGATCGAAGAAGCCATCGGGAATGCAACCGATATTTGGACCGCGTTTCGCGAGGGTAGGTTTTCCCCGTCTCCAAAGCCGTTTGTCGGGTATCTCCTC
The DNA here is from genome assembly GCA_022571635.1 of Planctomycetota bacterium. Lineage (GTDB taxonomy): Bacteria > Planctomycetota > Phycisphaerae > Phycisphaerales > SM1A02 > JADFNO01. Next base: position 552 of record JACZXL010000011.1, on the reverse strand, counting down.
ATCGTTGAGGAAGCGGCGGGTTCCACTCGACCGGTTTCAGTAGTGCAAGAACACTTCGCGGTCTATCCTGAGTTTGCAGAGGCTTCGTACGTGAGGCGCTGCGAGGAGTCGGTCCGACGGCTGGTCCACGAGCGTTGCTATGACGCGGGCTGCCTCATCGTCACGCACAAGACCCGCGGAAAACGCGGTGAGTATTCAGAGCCAGCCACCGATCTAACATTCTCCAGGTTCTCACAGTTGATGTGTGGTCAGATCGCAACGCTGTATCGCGCAACGGTCTGAACGCGGATATCGTCGTGGAACATGTCGTTTGCGAGAGCAGATCGAGGCTCCTCACCTGTTCGGCAAGATCCATCCCAAGCCTCTGCGTTACCCCCAGCCCATTCGTGCGCGCAAGCGTGGCCCGCCGCCACAGCCTCCAACGCATCTTTTCAGAAAAAACTTTCGGGGCTGATGCGTCTGCCAGACCGGTTTTGGACGCGCTAATACCAAAAAGTACCACTTTTGCGCGCACGTTCGAGGCCGCGCGCCCCTGGATGGAGGATGTCATCG
>JACZXL010000185.1 GCA_022571635.1 Planctomycetota bacterium | reverse complement strand
TACCGCGACTGATCAGCATCGGATCGGTGCCGGATTCGCGCATTTGCGCTGAGCAGATATACGCCTCGACCGTGATGTCGTAGGCCATCTCATCGATCGGCTGAAGATACTCCAACACCGGCGGATCATCCTGACCATGTGGAGTGCTCGGGACTCGAAACGGCTCCAGCGCGTCCATCGTCACCACCCACGGACTGATCGTCGTCGCAAAGTTCTTTGCGTTGAATGGGCCGAGCGGCTGATACTCCCATTTCTGAATGTCGCGCGCGGACCAGTCGTTGAGGATACACATGCCGAAGATCTGGTCGCGCGCCTCGTTCATCGGGATGCGCTGTCCTAGCCCGTTGCCCGGCCCGACGAAGAAGCCCATCTCCAACTCGTAATCGAGCAATCGACACGGGCCGAACGTGGGAAGATCGGCGTCGTCCGCTTTGGTTTGCCCCATCGGCCGGCGAATCGGCGCGCCGCTGGGGACGATCGAACTGGCGCGCCCGTGATACCCGACCGGGAGGTTCTTGTAGTTTGGCAGGAGCGGATTGTCGGGGCGAAACATCGAGCCGACGTTCGTGGCATGATGAATCGAGGCGTAGAAATCAGTGTAGTCGCCGATCTGCGCGGGCAGAAGACATTCGACCTCGTGCATCGATACAAGAAGCTGCTTGCGGCGCTGGTCGTCATCGCACAGTCGAGTGTTGCCCACCTGCAATAGAGCGTTCAGCGCGTGCCGAACGCTCGACCACGTACGCCTGCCTTTGGCCATGAATTGATTGAGCGACGATGCACTGAGAACGCAAGCCGATTCCGGGTCGATCCCATCGAGCAAACCGGCTTCGATGCACCCAGTCACATCGAGCACGCAGTCACCGATGGCCACGCCGATGCGTGGTCGTTCCGTCGCGCCTTCGCGTCGAAAAACACCAAACGGCAAGTTCTGAATCGGGAAATCGCAGTTCGGTTCGTTGGCGGATTCAACCCAACTACGTAGTGAGGGATCGTGTGTTTGATCAAGAGTCGGCATGGTAGGTAGGGACTTACAGGAGCTTTAGTTTTCGTAGGCCGTCTCGCGGATCGTCGAATGAGCATGAACCAAACGAGACGGCGAAGTGATTTCGCGCGTTGGTGATCTGAGTATGACTGAGCTGATGCTCGCGCCATGTGAATCCCTCAGCATCGAATTGAAACGACGAACTCGATTCATCGATCAATAGGGCGGCAAGCAGATCCTGGTTGAGCTGCACTTCATGGGCGAGGCAAGCGCCGACAAAGACGTTCAGGAAGCCGAACATCCTCGCGCCGACCGAATCATCGTGATGACGAATCGGATGATGCAACCCTGCCGTCGCCTTGAAGGGGACGTTGGCAGATGCACAAGCGCCGATGAACCGGGCGAGCAGGGCAGGCGCCGGCGCGGCGTCAGCTGTCACCCCGCCCGTCCTCACCTTCGCCCCGGCGTCACCGCCGGCCAGGGCGGCGATCAGCCCCCGCGGATCATCCTCGATCGGCAGCTCAAAGAATGCAAACAGCTCATCCGGGATCATGCCGAGCGCATCGTCGATCTTCTGAGCTGAATCAGCGCGCAGCTCGATGACGTCGATTATTGCCAAACCTTCATCCGGCGCCGCGTGGTGGTTATTGAACGAGGCAATCCGTTGCAGATCCTCATCGAGCTGCCGCTCCCCAGCTGGTGCGGTCAGACAACTGATCCGCCACGGTTCAGCCTCGTCGTCGTGAGGGAGCAACGATGCAGCGCAGGAATCGAACTCGTCCAGCCGACCCGCCGGGACAAGCAGCCGCCCCAGCATCCACGCCTCCGGACTCGCCAGATAGTCGGCGTAGTTGCGCACGGTCGCCGGCATATCAAGTTTGGCCGGGGGAAACAGCCCCGCGTAGTCGATGAGGTTGCTCATCAGTGCGACGACGCCGCTCGGCGATTGGCCCTCCATCTGTTTCACGTGATCTTCTAATCGCTCCATATACAGGCTCACTTCTTTGACGAGGCGTGCTCGATCTTCGCCCAGGAGTCGCGCAACGTCACTGTGCGATTGATGACAAGTCGCCCATCGGACGAATCCGGATCGATGCAGAAATACCCGAGGCGCTCGAACTGAAACCGATCGCCCGGCTGCGCGTTCCCCAGACTCGGCTCCACCTTGCAATCGGTCAACACCTCGATCGAATCGGGATTCAAGAACTCGCGGTAATCTTTGCCGCTCTTATCACCGGTCGGGTCCGGCACCGTGAACAGGCGATCATACAAGCGAACCTCAGTTGATATTGCGTGCGCTGCGGAAACCCAGTGCAGTGTTCCTTTGACTTTGCGGCCGTCGGAGGAATCGCCGCCGCGCGTGGCCGGATCGTAGGTGCAGCGAAGCTCCGTGACTTCGCCGCTGTTCTCGTCCTTTACAACGTCCGTGCACGTGATGAAGTACGCATAACGCAGGCGGACTTCCTTGCCCGGTGCGAGGCGGAAGAACTTCCTCGGCGGATCCTCACGGAAATCATCCCGCTCGATATACACCACGCGCGAGAATGGAACCTTGCGCATGCCCATCGACGGGTCTTCTGGATTGTTGACCGCATCCAACTCTTCGACTTGATCCTCCGGATAGTTCTCGATCACCACGCGAAGCGGTCGCAGCACACCCATCACGCGCGGCGATCGTTTGTTCAGATCGTCTCGCAGCGTGTGTTCGAGCAGCGCCGTATCAGTCAGGCTGTTGTGCTTCGTCACGCCGACTTTAGCGCACAGATTCCGGATCGCCTCGGGCGTGTAGCCGCGCCTGCGCAAACCGCACAGGGTCGGCATGCGCGGATCATCCCAACCATCGACGTGGCCGTCCTCAACCAACTCCAACAGCTTGCGCTTGCTCATGACCACGTAGGTCAGGTTGAGCCGAGCGAATTCGATTTGCCGCGGATGGTGAATCCCCAACTGCTCGACAAACCAATCATACAGCGGCCGATGATCCTCGAACTCCAACGTACACAGCGAATGCGTGATCTTTTCGATTGAATCGGATTGTCCATGCGCCCAGTCGTACATCGGATACACACACCACGCCTCGCCGGTGCGCGGATGGGTTGCGTGCAGGATTCGATACAACACCGGATCGCGCATATTCAGGTTCGGCGAAGCCATGTCGATCTTCGCCCGCAGCACGCGCGAACCGTCGGGGAACTCACCATCCTTCATTCGTTGAAATAGATCGAGGCTCTCGTTCGGGCTGCGATTGCGAGATGGACTCTCGCGCCCCGGCTCGGTCAACGTTCCGCGATGTTCACGGATTTGCTCGGCGCTAAGCTCGTCAACATACGCTTTGCTATCGGTGATGAGCGCGACGGCCCAATCGTAAAGCTGCTGAAAGTAGTCCGAGGCGTAGTATTCGTGCTCACCCCACTCAAAGCCGAGCCATCGGATGTCAGCCTTGATCGCGTCGATGTATTTCTGCTCTTCTTTGGTCGGGTTGGTGTCATCGAAACGCAGGTGACACGTTCCGCCGAACTCCTGCGCCACGCCGAAATCAAGGCATATCGCCTTAGCGTGGCCGATGTGGAGATAGCCGTTGGGCTCGGGCGGGAAACGCGTCACGACTCGGCCGGCGTGTTTGTTCGCCTTTACGTCCTCGACCACGATCTGACGAACGAAGTCGAGCGCGGGTTGAGCTTCAGCGGTAGTCATGTGTTGGACGTATCAAGGAATTGTTGACGGTTAGCCAGGCACCGTGTGATTCGTTTCACCACGGCCTCACGCCCCAGGATAGCGAGCGTATCGAAAATCGCAGGGCTGACGGTTCCGCCGCTGACCGCAATGCGCAGGGGCTGAGCGACTTTGCCGAGCTTTCCATCGGCGTGTTCTTGGGAATACTTGTCCACAACCGGTTCAATTGCATCCTTTGTCCAATCGGTTAGATCAGCCAGCAGCGGTTTGATCGCGGCTAGATGGTCGTACCCACTGGGGTCGCCGTTGCAGAGCGCTTTGCGCACAGCCTTGGTCTGCTCGTACTCAATCGCATCGTCCGCCATGATAAAGAACTGCGACGACTTCACCGTATCATCGAGCGTCTTGGACCGACTCTGGTTAGCGGCCGCGAGCATGTCAAACTGCTCAGCGCTGAGTTTCTCGACGAACTCGGGATGATATTCGCGACAATGCGCGTACCACAGGTCGCGGAACTGCTTGGGCGACATCGCTTGGATCGCATCGAGGTTGAACGCCAGGAGCTTGTCGCGGTCGAACTTGGCGTGTGATTTGATGATCCGATCAAGATCGAAGTGCTCGATCAAGAACGCGCGATCGAACTTCTCGACATCGTTGCCCGGCGACCAACCCAGGAGCGCCAGGTAATTGACGAGCACTTCCGGCAGATAGCCTGCGCGCCGAAAATCGTCTACATCAATCTCGGGCAGATCGATATTCAGCGCGTCCGCCAGCGCTAACGCATCACCGAAGTCGAGTTGATGATCGTTGTTGTGGCTCCACCATTGCCACGTGGCATCTGAGATCACCGGGGTTGGCGACGACTGGATGCGCTCTTCGCGCACCACTGACCGGAGCGCCTTGTCCTTATCGCGCTTAGACATCTTCGATCCGTCGGGATTGAAGATGAGTGAGAGATGGGCGAACACCGGCCGGCGAAACGCTAGCGCATCTTGAAGAAGCACGTGCTTGGCCGTGTTGTTCAGATGCTCCTGCCCACGGATGATGTGCGTGATGTTCATCAGCTCGTCGTCAATAACGACGGCAAAGTGATAGGTCGGATAGCCATCCGCCTTGAGGATGACGAAGTCGTCCAGCTCCTTCGGATCGACCGTGACCTCACCGCGCACCTCGTCGCGCACGACAATCGGCTCGTCATTCGGCAGCTTGAATCGAACAACATAAGGACGACTGTCATCCAGATATGTCTGGATGGTCGTCGGATCGAGCTTCAACGCCGCCCGGTCATAGCGATAGTTGCGCTTGTGACGTTTTGCATCGCTGCGCGCTGCTTCCAATTCCTGCGGCGTCTCAAAGGCGCGATAGGCCTTGCCTTCATCGATAAGTTGTTCGATGTACTTGTGATAGATATCCAGTCGTTTGGAGCAGAAATACGGCCCTGCGTCACCGCCGCCCATCCCATCGAACTGGGGCCCTTCGTCCCAGTCGATGCCAAGCCACCGCAGATCATGCATCAGCGCCCGGCAGGCTGCGTCGGATGATCGCTTTTGGTCTGTGTCTTCAATGCGCAGAATGAACGAGCCGCCGTGGGCCTTGGCGTAGGCCCAACAAAACAGGGCCGTACGGGCGCCGCCGACGTGGAGCGGGCCCGAGGGACTCGGCGCGAATCGCGTACGAACGGCCGTCGGATTGGTCTGACTCATCAGGCCGAAAGGGTATCGTCCCCGCGCAGGGAAGTCGATGCGGGTTGCGATCGGCGTCTGTCCTTACGAGGGATCGGCAGGGTGCTTCGGCTCAGTTGAACGCCTCCGTCGAAGGCGTGCGACGATGAGACGAGCCGGTCCGGACAACGCGTAGCCGGTGAACGCCACTGCGAGCGTCTCCTCCAGAAACCACACCAGCAACGCGAATGGAACAATCAGTCGAGCCGCATAGGCGAAGCTGCGCCGTCCGCGGACGAACCGGTTGGTGACGTGCACGTACGAGATGTTTGAGACCATCACGATGCCGCAGATGAGCATGATGACGGGGATGCCCAGCGCGGCGCCGCGGACGAACGCCGCCGGAACGTGATCGCCGAACTTCGTCACGAGCAGATGTTGATGGAGGGCGATCAGTCCGGCCAGGGCCCCGGCCGCCCCGGGTGTAGGCAGCCCGTGGAACTGCTTGGTGCGCCCTCGGTCGCTGGTCGTGATCTCAAGGTTGAACCGGGCCAGGCGCATCGCTGCGCAGCACACGTACACCGCTGCGGCCGCCCAGATGATCTTCCCGAGGACATTGTCCGCCCCGGGTCCGATGATGAGTCCGCCGTCCGCGGTTTCGAGGCTCACGAGGCGCAAGGTCAGGAACGCCGGCGCCACGCCGAACGTCACCATGTCCGCCAGCGAGTCGATCTGCGCTCCGAGATCGGATTGGACTTGAGCGAGCCGGGCAATCGAGCCGTCGATGGCGTCGAATAGCATGCCGACGAAGATCAGGATCGCGGCCACCTCCAGCGGTGTCCAGTGCACAATCAAAAGTGTGTTGGGGTCCTTGAGCGAATAGTGCATCGCGGCGAACCCGGCGACCAGATTGCCCAACGTGCACAGCGTCGGCACGACGGAGACCGGCGGCAGGTGACGGACGCCGCTACGGCGGGCGGTCCCGCGCTCAGCCTCGCGGCTCACAGGATCATCTGATGAGGGCGGCGTTTGGTTGCTCATGGTCGATGTCCGTCCCTGGCCGCGCCAACGGTATCAGGTGGGAACGCGGCTGGGGGAAACTTGGGGACGAACACGAGCACGCGGCGTGTCGGCGGGCGGGCGTCGGTGCGAAGCAGCAGCTCGCCGAAGGTGGGGGGGGCGTCGGCTTTGGGGCCGACCTGCTCCGGGTCGCTCACTTGCCCATTCGATTCGGCGGCCACCGGCTCTGCCCTCGCCTCGAGCTGATCCGCAGGCCCGAACGACCAATCAACACTCGGCGATTCGAACAGCAGGGCGTATCCGAATCCTACTTCGAGCTGAATCTGAAACGCGAAGGAGTGAAAGACCTCGCCTGTGACCCGGCGGTCAGTAACGAATCGGCGAAACGGGTCCTGCTGCGGCCGATCGAACTGCCCCAGAAGTTGCAACTGAAGTCTCGGCCCGTCTTCCATCGGAACCGTCCAGCTTCGAAACATCAAACGAAATGTGCCGCGCTCGAAGCGTCGCACACGGCCATCCACAGCCACGGCCATTCCGGCCGGCCCGATCGGATACTGCACGAGTTCGCGCCATTGGTAAATCTGACCGTGCCACGTTGTCGCATCCACCGATGCGCCGCCAAGTGAAGCAAGCAGCGACTCCAATTCGCCCGCCCGAATCCTGACCAATCGCAATCCATTGCGACGAAGCGATGCGTCGGCTGAGGCGTCGACAAGGGCGGACTGTCCGAAACTCGCGATTGCAGCCGCGATGCGCGGACTGCGCTCCATGATAACCCAGTTCCGCACCTCCAACCCGTTGTCCGAGCTGAGTAACCGGCGGGCGCTCGGGGCGACGCGCAAGGTCGGCGTTCCGTCGCTCGCCGGGGACGACCCCGCCGCCGGAACGACCGGCTTACAGGCAGTCAGTAAACCCGCAGCGATCAGCAGCAGTATGCCCGCCGTATCACGCACCATCGGCCTCAAAGCCGTTGATGCAGTCGATCAACGATCGCAGGAGCCCATAGTCACGCCGAGTATGGTGCAGCGCCAACCGTGGCAATTCGAGGTGATCTTCTTCGGCATCCAATGGGCCGCACTGCACGATTCGCCCGGAACGCACCAGCATGCCGTATCGCTCGTTCAAGAGTTCGACCTGAGCATCGTTCAGGGGGCGCGACAGGCGAAGGACAAGCTGCTCACCGACATACCGGCTCGAGTGATACACGCGGTAGAACTTCAGCACATGTTCGGCTGCATCCTCGACCGAGGGAGCGATGTAGTAGATGGCGGTGTCCTCAGCATTGATCATCCCGTTGGCGAGCAGGTTCTTACGAAGGTAGGTGTCCCAGTAGTTCCAGTACTCGCTGCCTTGGGCCTCCACCAGGACGATGGGAACAATGTTGGACTTGCCCGTTTGCACCAGCGTCAATGCCTCGAACGTCTCGTCCTGGGTGCCGAAGCCTCCCGGGAAGATCGCGATGGCGTCGGCATGACTGAGGAACATCAACTTGCGGGTGAAGAAGTACCGAAAGTTGATGAGTTTCGGATCGCCTTCGATGACTTCGTTAGCGGTGGTCTCAAAGGGCAGGCGGATG
>JACZXL010000184.1 GCA_022571635.1 Planctomycetota bacterium | reverse complement strand
AAGGTCTTCATTCCGCCACCCCCGGAAGGAAGCCGGTCGCTGCGGAACCACTCGCCGATGGGGATGGCGAATCCCATCTTCGGTCGATCGACGATCTCAGCCGGGAGATACTTGCGGGCGATCTGGCGGAGGAGTCCTTTACGTTTGCCGCCGGGGATGAGTTTTTCGATCGGCATGGCCAGCGCTGCTCGAGCAAGATCACGATCAAGGAACGGGCAGCGGACTTCCAGCGCGCACGCCATGGACGCGGTGTCGACTTTGCGGAGGAGATCGCCGGGGAGGTAGCTGTCGATGTCGAACATGCGCAATGCCATGAGCGCGTCCCCGCCATAGGCGTCCGGCGAGTACCACGCACCCTCACCTGGATGAGGATCGTGTTTGTATCCATGGCCTGTTCGGGTTTCACCCTCACCCCCAGCCCCTCTCCCAGGGGGAGAGGGGAGCTGGAGCAGTTGGGCGAGGTGCCTCTGCGTGAAGATGGATTCCATAACAGTGACACCGAGCGTTGGAAAGTCGTGCGCCATCTCAACCAGTCGACCAAGCTTGTGCATCGGTGACTTAGGATGTGATCGGCGCATTCGAGTAGACGGCAGAAAGCGCAGCCAGCGATGATGTCTGGCGAGCGTTCTCGCTGCCATGTAGCGATCATAACCGACAAACATTTCATCGCCCCCATCGCCGGAAAGCGCAACCTTCACATGCTCACGTGCGGCTTTGCTCACCCAGTACGTCGGAAGAATCGACGAGTCGCCAAAAGGTTGTCCCATGGTTTCAATAAGATCAAGAAGGTCTTGGGTTGGATTCATCGAAACTTCAAGGGTCGTGTGCTTCGTGCCGAGATGCTTAGCAACTGTTTCGGCCTGCGCAGACTCGTCGTATCGCTGATCCGGCATGCGCACGGAGAACGTCTGCAAGTCCGCTTTGTGTTGTTTGGCGAAGTGTGCAATCAAGGAAGAATCAACGCCACCCGACAGAAAGCAGCCCAGCGGAACATCTGCTTCAAGGCGGCGTTTGGTTGCAGTCTCTATGAGTTCCTCGATGTGCTGTTCACCGGGAGCCTGTGAAATAGCCTTGAACTTGGGGCGGGCTAGGTGTTCTTCGTCGCGAGCGCCAATCGTGAAGGCGTACCCGGGATATGTCGCTCCGACATGCCAAGTCTCATCGTCGTTGCCGTCGCTGTAGCCACTCCGGAGGTATTCCTCGAGCAAGCAGAAAGATGCGCGTCTGAAATCTGACCGATATCCTGTCTCACATCCAAGAAGCGCGCGTGGATGGCTTGCGAACCCAACCACCGGTGGCGCGCCCCAATCCGGCGATTCGGCCAGATACAGGGGTTTCTCGCCAAACCAATCGCGCGCGAGGTAAAGGCTTGCCGCTTCGCGGTCCCACAACCCAAACACATACATACCTTCGAGGTGATCGGTGAGTTTCTCTCGCCATTCCCGCCAACCATGGATCAGCACTTCGGTGTCGCTGTGATCAGTCTCGAAGCGATGGCCGTTCGACGCTAACTCCGTGCGGAGTTCGCGATGGTTGTAGATGCAGCCGTTGAAGACGACGGCGACGAGGCCTTCGTTTTCGTTTCGACCGCGCTGTGAAACCATCGGCTGTCCGCCGTCTTCGTGGTCGATGATCGAGAGACGACGGTGAACGAATGCGACTTCAACGATGCGCTTGCCATTTGGTGTATCGATTTCTACACGATCACGAAAACGGCCGTGGCCGTCCGGACCGCGATAGGCGATGCGCGCATCGATCGCATCGAGCCATTCATCGGGGATGGGCTTGCCATCCGTGCGCAGGATTCCGCCGATGCCGCACATTCACCGCAAGGGTAGCAGGGGAACTTCAGCCTGCACCAGCTGGAGCCGGCGTATCGTTAGGCAACTCGATACGGACGTGCAATTCCTCTAGTTGCTGCGGATCGACCGGCCCGGGGGCCTCGGTCATCAAGTCCTGGCCCGTTTGGGTCTTGGGGAAGGCGATGACGTCACGGATATTGTTCGTCCCAACCAGCAACATGACCAGTCGATCGAGTCCGAATGCGATGCCGCCCATGGGGGGCGCCCCATAGCGCAGTGCCCGCAACAGGAACCCGAACTTCTGCTCCGCCTCCTCATCGTTGATTCCCAGAAGACGGAACACCTTCTGCTGCATCGGCGGCTGATGAATACGGATCGACCCGCCCGCGATTTCCGAGCCGTTGCAGACGAGATCGTACGCTGCTGAGATACATCCCCCCGGATCGTCGTCGAGCTTGTCTTGCTCGCCGGGCATCGGTGCGGTGAAGGGGTGGTGCAGCGCGACCCACCGGCCTTGTTCGGCGTCGTATTCGAACATCGGGAAGTCCACGACCCAGAGGAACTTCCATACAGTTTGGTCGATCAGATCAAGATCACGAGCCAGCCTGTTGCGCAACTCGCCCAGCGCCCGGCACACCACGGTATTGGTGTCAGCTCCGAAGAACACGAGGTCGCCGACCTCGAGCCCGAGTCGTTGCTTGAGTTCATCAGCGATGGGCGCGACAAACTTGGCGACGCCGGTCTCGTACCCGTTTTCGGTGTACTTGACCGTGGGCACACCGCCGGCGCCGAAGGTCTTGACGAATTCGCTGTATCCATCCGTGATTTTGCGCGACATCTTGGCGGCGCCGCCGGGCACGCGGATGGCCTTGACGACGCCTTTGTCCTTGGCGAGCGCATCTTGGAAAACGCGAAACTCGGTCTTTGCCGCGAGGTCGGAGACGTCGGTGAGCTCCAGATCGAAGCGCGTGTCCGGCCGGTCGATACCGAATCGATCCATCGCCTCTTGATGTGACATCACCGGGATCTCACCGATGTCGATGTCAAGCATTTTCATCCACAAGTGCCGCGCGAACTCGCTCATCAGGGCGATGATGTCATCGCGATCGATAAAGCTCATCTCCAGGTCGATCTGGCTGAACTCGGCTTGCCGATCGGCGCGCGGATCTTCATCACGGAAACATCGGACAATTTGCAGGTAGCGATCGAAACCTGACGCCATGAGAATCTGCTTGAAGATCTGCGGGCTTTGAGGCAGGGCGTACCACTGGCCGGGATAGGCGCGCGAGGGGACGATAAAGTCGCGAGCGCCCTCGGGTGTGGTCTTGATCAGGCAAGGCGTCTCGATCTCAATGAAGCCGTGGTCGGCGAAGAATTGCCGCGTGATGCGCGTCACCTCAAAACGCCTGCGAAGGATATGCTGCATGCGCGGCCGGCGTAGATCGATGTAGCGATATTGCAGACGCTTCTCTTCGGCGATCTTCTGGGCATCATGTTCATCGGGCAGGATCGGCGGCGTTTCGGTCTTGTTGAGCACCTCCAGCTTCGTGGCCATGACCTCGATCTCGCCCGTCGCCAGCCGGGGGTTGGGATCGCCAACGCGCTTCCGCACCGGCCCGGTGATGGCGATGACGTCCTCGCGCCGCAGCGATCTGGCCTCGGTGACCACATGCTCGTCCACATCCTCCAGGTCGAACACGACTTGTATCAACCCCTCACGATCGCGCAAGTCGATGAAGATCAAGCCTTTACCTTGGTCTCGATAGGTATTGACCCACCCCGCCAGGGTGACGGTCTGACCGGCGTGGTCACTTCGCAATTCTCCACACATGTGGCTGCGCTTGAGCATCGAAGAACATTCTCCTCACTGGTCGTGAGGCTAGGGACGGCGACATGATCCGCGGCCGCTGTGCTGGTAGAATGGGCATAGTAGCAATGGATCGGTCAAGTGTCGCGCTGAGAAAGCGCGGCTCGCTGCTTCGGCAGGCTTGCCACCAGGTGCGAGCTGCCCACATCCGCACTGAACCTCGCACCGAGCTACTCAAACTCGATCCCCATCCGCTTTGCTTCTTCCGACGTTAGCCCCATCGCCACCGTCACCGTTCCGTGTTCCTGGACGCGCGGTCCGACCATCACGTTGTCGTAAACGTCCATGATGATCTCCGATCGGTCAGTCTGATTCATTCCGCGCCACTCGTCCCAGATAATGTAGATGTGTATCGGGTCTGGCTTTTGGCCTTCCACGACGATAACCGGCTGCCCTGCCTCAGACGGTTGCGTCCACTCGTTGAACAGCATGCGAGTCAGTTCAGCGGCGTTCGGAGGAAGCGTACGATGCAAGCGAGTTCGGATCGGCATTTGCTAAGTCCAGAGCCGGATTCGGTTGTCGCGAATCCACGTTACATCATCATACATCGTATCGGCTTCCCTTGGCAAGGCTTGATCCGGACGGTACCTCATCTGAACCCACCAGATCTGATACATGCGCCGTGTTCGTTGAAGCAACCGAGAATCTACCGGTGGTGGCAGAGAACGGCCAGCCAATGCTCTCTTGGTCCGCAGAACCTGGACCCAGAACAAAAGGCTGTGATAACGCTCGTCGTCGGTCCGATGCAGGTGGACTTTTGCCCAGCTTCTGCTCGGAGCGAGGCGAGGTGCAACCAGATCGTAAGGCTGGGCTCCGTCGAATCTAAAGCAGGCGATTTTGAGGAGCATTTCAGCGACATAGCCCATCAGATAGATGCCAGCACCAGGCCGACCAGCGGCCAACAGTTCGATCCCCTCCCAATATTTTTCATCCGAGGCGATCTCGAAATCCTGAACCGTCTCCGGTTCGTGTTGGAGTCGGGCACGTAATGGCATTGGTTATCCGTAGGTTCTCCGGACTTGAATGGGACTACACACCACGATAACACGAGGAGGAATCACAGGACTGTCAAAGGTCGCGATTAACGCCAAAGCGGCGCATGCGCTCGCTCAGGCCTGTGTTGGAGCCTTGACCCACTGAGGCATCCTGTGATTGCTCACGCGCTGAAATCTCAGTTCATTTGACCTTGCGCTCACCCATGCTACGGAATGCCTGTCGGATGATGTCTAGCGCAGGCTTGCCGTCCACGCCATAGCCGGTGTCCAAGCGGTCGCCGTGGTGATATGGGTCCCAATAGTAACAGTGGAAGCCGAGCACGGGGCTGTCCGGTCGGCTGACGACCTCGCTCCACGCGCCGAAGAACGCCTCGTAGCAGCGGGCTTGTGCTTCGTGGTCGGCCAACACGCCATCCTCCGCCACGTAGTCCCAGGGAAAGGCAGCGGCTGAGGGCAGCGAGGGATACCCGACCTCGGTGATCAAAAGCGGTCGATCGTACTGCTCGGCGATCAACAGCAACCGATCGCGCTCACGGACCCAGGCTTCGCGCAGCTTCTGAACCGGCGCGTTCGGCTCGTCTCGCGCCAGCTCGAAGTACGCGCTCACACTCATCACATCCACCAGAGGCCAGATCGTGACTTTGTCGTAACGATCCCAATTGGCTGAATAGGTGATCGTGCCCTTGTAACGGCTGCGGACACGCTGAACGATCCGACGCCAGCGATCGATCTGCGGCTCGGTGGTGTTCAGCTCGCTGCCGATGCAGAAGCGGTCAACCTCGGCGGCCACGGCGATGTCGAGGAACCGATCGATGAGGCGGTCGTAGCTGTCCCACCAGGCATCCCAATCACGTGGGCGGATGACGCCGCGCCAGTCCTTCTCGCCGGGGTCCTCGATCAGGACGATCGGCAGGAGCGTCGTGGACAGGTGGCGCTGCTTGGCCCGGGCGAGTATGGCCAGGAGCTGTTCGTCCGTGGGGCACTTTCCGGGCAGATAGCGGATGTCGGTGGAATCGACGCGGCGTTGGAACATGGGCGTGACGACGATCAGCGCGTTGGCACCGACTTCGGCGATGCGATCGACCGAGGCGAGATACAGCGAAAGGTCGTCGATGTGGTGGGCGTTGACGGCGAAGCCGAGGATGGGCGGGCCCGGCAAGGTCTGCGAATTGGGAACGGTCGCTGGGGGCGCCGGTTGGGTCGTGGCCGGCTCGGTGGCGGCGGCATTGGTGGCCGTGCCCGAGGCGCTCTCGTCGCTTGACGCCGTCATGACCGCCCAGCCTCCGACGGCCGCGAGCACCGCTGGTCCCAACAGCCGTCGTGAGGGATGCACGAAGCCGAACATCGGCGTATGGTATGCCGGTGGGGTTGAAGTTCACCTCGCGGCGGCGACGAATTGTTTCCGGCGAGAGTGATAAGACCGGGGCGCCGTCGCCAACCATGGCTGAGCGGGAAGGATCTGCCTTTGTCCGAGCGCACGCCCAAGCCAAGTCGGGCGATTCTGTTTACCGCTTTCGAGCCGAGCGGCGACGCCCTGGCGGCGCCGGTGATTCGTCAACTGCTGCACCACGATCCGAAACTTGCCATCTACGCTTGGGGTGGGCCGCTGATGCAGCGGGCGGGCGCGACGGTCATCGAGCAGACGGTCGAGGCCGGGGCGATGGGGCTCAGCGCGCTGCGCCGGTTCTCCGAGGTCCGACGCGAGGTGAGGCGGATCAAACGGTGGGCCCGGGAGCATCGAGTCCTGGCCCACGTTGCGGTCGATTCCCCAGCGGCGAACTTCCCGATCGCAAAGGTGATGCGAAAGGCGGGGGCGAAAGTGATCCATCTGGTCGCCCCGCAGTTGTGGGCCTGGGGACGTTGGCGGATGGGGAAGCTGCGCCGTAACACCGATCTCGTCCTGTGCCTGCTGCCCTTTGAGGAGCAATGGTTCAACGATCGCCGTGTGCCGGCCAAGTTCATCGGGCATCCTGCCATCAACCGGCGGGTGAACCTGCAGCAGCTGCGCGAGCGGATGCACGGACTGCCCCAAGGCGCGCCGCGGGTCGTGATCTTCCCCGGGTCGCGCCGCCAGGAGGTGCGCGCCAATACTCGCCTGCTCGTGAGCGTTTACAACGAATTGCAGGGCCGGCATTCGGGCATGGGGGGGGTCGTCGTCGCCGCTAACCCCGAGCTCGCCCGGCTCATTCGTCGCCGGATCAAGGTCTTTCCTTCCGGGCTGCACATGATCACGGGATCGATCGACGCCGCCATCGCGTGGTGCGACCTGGCCTTGGCCGTCTCCGGAACCATCACGCTGGACATTACAGTGCAGCGCAAAGCGATGGTCGGCGTCTACAAGACCGGGCTGCTCTCCTGGCTCGGCGCGAATATATTGCTTCGGACACGGTACCGGCTGCTGCCGAACATCATCGCCGAGCGGGAGATCGTGCCGGAGTTCGTGCCGCACATCGGCGGGCCGATGCCCATTGTCAAGCAGGCGACCCGATACTTGCAGGATTCCAAGAACGCCGCGGTGCAGAGCGAGGAGTTACATCGTGTCTGTCTGCGCTTCGCGAACCATAAGCCCGCGGAGGAGGCGGCCCGGCTGATCCGCAAGGTGATTGCCGGCACACCGGTGACGTAGCTGTTTTGCATCCGTCCGTGCCAGAGTGATACGAATCCCGATTGATTCTCAGGCGTTGACCGGGCGCCATGCTTCATTCCCGATGCCTCGGGATGAAGCATGCTTGGCCCTATCGGGTCAAAGCATGGCGCCCGCCCACGGATCAATTGCAATGCGTATCACTCGCTGTTCGTGAAACTTCCACGAAAATGGGGATAAGTCCCATTTGGATAGCCTAAGTCCCTGCAAATAAATAAGTTCTGATCCCCTCGCAACCCCAGAAACGACTCCCGACCCCTTTTGTGGGAAGTAGAGGTGAGGAGTCGGATCAGGGGGCCGCAGCCGGGGCGATATTCTCCCGGCGAGCCACTGACAGCGACTCCGGGCGCGTCGGGGCAAGTCGTTGGTGCGAATGAACGAACGACGCGCGATCGACACGCACGACTTTGCTGTTCGTGGCACCCCCAGGCCGTTCAATCAAGCGTGTGCGATCGGGTAGAGCGCCAGCGCACAAAGCGCGTTGCCCAGCCGATCGGTGATCGCGAACTCGCGCAGGCTGGGCGATTCGACGGGCAGGTCGTGGGCCAGGCCGCGACTGAGCCACGCGGCCAGATCGTGCTCGGCCACCCGCTCGTCCTGGGAAAACAGCAC
>JACZXL010000183.1 GCA_022571635.1 Planctomycetota bacterium | reverse complement strand
CTGCTCATCCTTGAGCCTCCTGCTTGGGTTTGTGTGAACACCCACATCCTCGCAGGAGGCTTCCTTTTGCGCAAGCGCGCGTAACCGCGCTTGGCAAAAGGACTTACGGCTTATCTGGACGGCATTCGCCCGTAACCCACGGTTGACGCCCGACACGAAGAACCAGCCCCAGCGAATCGAGGCGGTTTCAAGGCTCTAGACGTGCGTGTCCTCGGTCGGTTCGGTTATCCTGGCCGGCATGACGATGATCCGCAGACGACTCATGCTGGGGATCGGTGCGGTGTTGTTCGGCGGAGGATTGGCTGCGACGTGGATTTTTTACAGCCCACCTAGCCTAATCATCGGCGTCGCAGGTGTCTGGGCCATGGCTGTCGGTGCGGGGTTGATCGGGTTTGCGGTGTTGCGGCCAACGAACCGCAAGGACGAATAAGTCGGGGTGGGAGGTGCGGCATGTTACGCATCTTGGGACTTATTGTCGTGGCTGGTTGCTGGATCACAGCCGCATTGCTTGGCATCTACATCTACGTCGTCTCGATTCTGGGTGCGTATCAGGGGTCGGGTCTAGTGGCTGCAATGGTCACAGCATTACTGCCACCGTTTGCTCAAATCTATTGGCTCGTCGTCCATTGGATCGCGAGTGGGACGATCACAAGTCCCTATTCACTTGCATGCTTAGCCTGGATCACTGCTGTTGTGATTATCATTGTGGTAGGACGTGTCATACCGGACGAATAAAACCACGGTCGTCACCCGCTGACCTCGACCTCATCTGTTGTCGCCGACTCGACCTTCACATACACCGCTGACTTCCCGCGTGGCTTCGCCCGCAGCATGCATGGGGTTTGATGTATGCCTGTTTTTATGCCTTTGACATACTTAGGTTGTGCTGGTTCGTGCTCGGGTCGTGCTCGGACGTACTGGGGTTACCGTGCCTGAGCATGGTTTGGGGCATAGAAAAACCCCCGTAGCAGTGTTGTGTACGGGGGAATGTAGGCTTCGGAGGCCGACGCTCTATCCAACTGAGCTACGCGGACAGGACGAGCCTTACGATAGTGACGGGTGGGATGTTGGTCCAGCTGATCGGGGCGTGATCGGGGATGCACCGTTTCATTCACCAAAGACGCGGATCGAGGCGAGCCTACGGCGAGGACCCGGGGACGGCCGAGCCGACCGGCGTCCGTAGATCCGGTTGTGACGGGGCCGATCTGCCGGAGGCCCTGTGATCCTGGGCGTCCAACGCGAGGCCTCAACGGCCGTGGCCCAGGCCCGGCCTGGACTCCTGGGTTCGGGAAGCGACCCCGATGCAGCCAGCGGGTTCCAGAGGCGTATGAAAGTATGTATAGTGGTCGTAGCCGCAATCAGGTGGGTCTGAGCACACGCGGCGAACGTTCGATCGTGGGAACAGATCACGGTCGAGCGGAGTATGAGTTCTTGTAGATCATCACTGGCAGAGCGTCGGCCTGTCGACCACGCTCGACGCTGGTGTTTCAATCCAATCACGGAGGTAGCCAAAATGTTGCCGAAGATTGAGCAAAGGAGCGTTTCGAGGAGTGGAAGGAAGGCCGCGATGCTGACGACGATCGCGGCTATCTGCTTCGTCGCGGGTCCGGCCATGAGTCAGCCGGAGATCCCGGCGGACATCAAGGCGAAGATGGAGAAGGCGGCGGCGGGTCAGAAGAAGCCGAAGGAGCTTCCGAAATTCGAGGACATCGCCAAGGACTACGAGAAGGTCATCTCCACCGCTGACGGACAGGCGAGCCTGTACACGATCTGGATTCGCAAGAAAGACGGCCAAATGCTCGCGGAGTTGCCGAGCAATTTCGAGAAGCAATTGCTGTTCATCGCCTACACGATCTCGGGCGGCATTCCGACCGCCGGCGTTCAGTTCGGCGACATGTACGTGAAGTGGAAGAAGTACGACAAACGCTTGGCGCTGATTCAGCCGAACCTCAGCGTGCGGACAACTGGGGATCTGGAATCCAAGAAGGGCAAGGAGCGCGTCTTCACGGATCGGGTCGTGCTGGATATTCCGATCGTGGCCAAGGGAAAGAAGGGCGGCCCGGTCATCGACATGGATGCGTTGCTCATCGGTCAGGCGTCGAAGTTCTTCGGGCCGCGATTGATGTCCGGCGCAAACAGCAAGCTCGCCACGATCGCCAAGGCCAAAGCCTTCCCGAAGAATGTCGAGCTCGCGTTTGAACTGCCGTTGCGAGGCGGCCGGTTCGGGACGCTGCACTACTCGATCAGTGTGATCCCCGACAAGACCGGCTATAAGTCGCGCATGGCCGATGCTCGCGTCGGCTTCTTCACGACGACGCATCGCGACATAGGTAAGCCGGGGGCGGAGACGCCGTGGGTGCGCTATATCAATCGATGGAAGCTGGAGAAGGCTGACGCCTCGCTGAAGCTCAGCCCGCCCAAGGAACCCATCATCTTTTATCTCGAGCACACCACACCCGTGCGGTACCGCCGATGGGTGCGCGACGGCGTGCTGGAGTGGAACAAGGCCTACGAGAAGGTCGGCATCATCAATGCCATCGAGGTCTATCAACAGGATGCGCGCACGGGAGCGCATATGGAGAAGGACCCCGAGGATGCGCGCTACAACTTCGTGTTGTGGACGAACGCCGGCATGGGTTTTGCGATCGGCCCCAGCCGTGTCGATCCGCGCACGGGTCAGATTCTCGATGCGGACATTGTGATGGACGAAGGTTTCATCACAAGTTGGGCGCGGTCGTGGAGGCAGTTGATCCCCGAGATTGCGATGGAAGGCTTCGGCCCGCAAACGCTGGCGTGGCTCGAGCACCATCCGGATTGGGACCCGCGCGTTTTGCTGGCTTCGCCGGCCGAGCGGCCGAACGTGATCCGCGAGCTGTCTCGACAACGAGCCCTGCGCGATGCCCTTGCGTTCAGCGGCCATCCCGCGGCCAATGCCGACCCCACGATGCTCGGCGATGATCGCTATGACGGCCTGGCCGGGCGCGTCAGTCAGGTCAACGGCGCGTGCATGAACGCGATGGCCAAGTCGATGGATATCGCCATGTTCCGACTCGATCCGGCGCTGTTTGCAGAGCTTGCTCAAGGGCAGGACGACGACGACGACGATGGCAACGGTGACGCTGACGACGTGACGACGACGACGGCGACGACGATGACAACGGCGAGGATGATGACAACGGCGAGGATGAAAAGGACGAAGGCCAAATGCTCGATGGTGTTCCGGAATCGTTCATCGGCCCGCTGCTGAAGGACGTCGTCATGCACGAGGTCGGCCACACGCTCGGCCTGCGGCATAACTTCAAGGCCTCAAGCATCCACAGCATTCAAGAGATCAACACCGAAGAGTTCAAGGGCCGGGCCCAGACCGCCTCGGTGATGGACTACAACCCCGTCAACGTCAACTTCAACGATGGACCCGTCCAAGGCGACTACACGATGGTCACCATCGGCCCGTACGACTATTGGGCGATCGAGTACGGCTACACGTTGGAGAAGGATCTCAAGCCCATCCTCAAGCGTGTCTCGGAGAAAGATATTCCCTACGCGACCGATGAGGACACGTGGGGCCCCGATCCGTTGGCCCGCCGATTCGATTATGGGGCCGACCCACTGGACTTCGCGGATTCGCAGATGCGGCTTGCTCAACACCTTCGCACCAAGATCCTGGATCGGATTGTGAAGGAAGGCGACAGTTGGGCCAAGGCTCGCGAGGCGTATGAGCTGCTGCTCGGCCGGCACTTCAATGCCGTGGCCATCGCGGCGAACTGGCTCGGTGGCTCGTATGTGAACCGTGACCGCAAGGGTGATCCGGGCGATCGCGATCCGGTCGTTGCGGTTGAGACCGCCAAGCAGCGCCGCGCGCTACAGTTCGTCATTGATAACGCGTTCAACGACGAGGCGTTCGGCCTCACACCGGAACTGCTTGCGAAGATGACTGTCGATAAGTGGTGGGATGAGGGCGGGTTCCGATCGATCTTCGAGGACCCGACCTGGCCCGTTCACGATCGCATCAAGGCGATCCAAGGCGTGGCCCTGACCATGCTGATGAATCCCACCACGCTCAATCGCGTCTATGACACCGAGTTTCGACTGCCGTCTGACCAAGATGCGGTAACGCTGCCCGAAGTGATGTTCGGCATCACCGACGCGATCTGGTCGGAGCTTGATAAAGTGCCGGACACGAGTTTTACCGCCCGCAAGCCGATGATCTCCAGTCTGCGCCGCAACTTGCAGCGCGAGCACCTGGGACGGCTCATCGAACTGAGCATGCTCGATAAGGGTTTCGGCGCATCCGCTCAGCCGATCGCCAATCTCAGCACGTACAAGCTCCGAGATCTGGCGGACAAAATCGAGCATCTCCTGAGCAACGGCGGGCGAACCGTCGATCCGTACACCGTCGCGCATCTCAGTGAGGCGAAGGTGCGGATTGATAAAGCGCTCGACGCTGATTACATCTACAACATCGACGATATGGGTGGGGGCGGCGGTCTGCCGTTCTTTTTCTTCCAGCCCAACGGCGGAAACTGACACGCCGAGCATCGTCACAATGGTGATCTACACCGGGCCGCTTCCCACTCGGGAGCGGCCCTTTTTCTTCGGCTTCGTCGTCACTCAAGGTTCCCCCGCCCCGTGAACCTGGTGGCTTGGAGCGAACTCGACAGCAGATTCCGGACTTTCAAGTCACAAGATCGGATGCGCTCCTCTTCGGACACGGCCCCCAGTTGGCGAGGAGGGCGAGGAGATCGGACGTACCGACCGAGCCATCCCCGTCGAAGTCCGGTGGACCGCCGGGGTCGGTGCCCCAGACGACGAAAAGCAAGACAATATCCGCCCTGCCAAAGATGTCCAAGCGTTGCATGGGAGGTGAGCGACGCGTACAATCGAATCAGTCGGCGTAAGGCAGGCGATGGACGCCGTGCTCCATGATTTACAGAGGCACCCTCCGGTCAACGAAGACCCGGATGGTTGAGATCCATCCGCCCCCGCCACGGAGATTCCGTCATGGTGAGGCCGGGCGACATCACGATTCTGCTGCGGCAAGTGGAGGTCGGCCGAGCGGGCGCGCTCGACGACTTGATGGAGCTGGTGTACCGGGACCTGGAGGGTATCGCTCTTTCGCACCTGAATCGGCGGTTCGGGCAACGAGCGAATGTCGTGACGATGGAGCCGGCCGCGTTGGTCAATGAGACGTTTCTGCGGTTGATCAAACAGCGCAAGACGTACGACAACCGCGGGCAGTTTTTCGCGGTGGCGACGAAGGTGATGCTTCGGGTGCTGGTGGATTACCAGCGTCAGCGGCTGGCGGCAAGGCGAGGCGGGGGGCGGAAGCGAATCACGCTGTTTTTGGACGGTCGGCCGAGCCCCGCGCGCGGACCCGGCACGGCGACACAAATCCAGATCGAGTGCCTCGTCAAGGCCCTGGAGCGGTTGGAGGCTTTGGATCCCCGGCAGGCGGAGGTGGTGAAGTTGCGCGTCGTGTGGGGACTGGATATTCAAGAGATTGCAGAAGCGCTCGGCCTGTCGCGCTCGACCGTGAAGCGGGATTGGCGCTTCGCCAAGGCCTGGCTCATGGACGAGACGTCGCGGACGGAGCCGGAGAAACCGGGGACCGGCGTGACGAACTCGTCCTAAAGAAATCGGGTTCGGCGTGACCCTTTGGACCGCGGCATGCCGCGTGTTGATCGGGGGCGACGAACGCGGCCTGTATAGTGGAGGTCAATTCCTGGGTCGGTCGCTTCTGTAGGAGTTCAGGCATGGACCCCGAGGGATTCAAGCGTGCACGTGAGTTATTCGACGGGGCATTGGAGCGTTCAGGTGATGAGCGTCGCGCGTTTCTGAAGGATGCCTGCGGCTCGGACCAGGATCTTCTAGAACAAGTGGAACGGTTGCTTCGTTTCGCTGAGCGAGAGGAAGATCAGGCCCGAGCGGGCGAAAAGGCGGCGGCGCCATTGACTGGCGCAAGTCCCGATCGTGAGCCTGCACCGATGACGCCTCCTGGAGTTTCCGTCGGCATGCTCGCTCCGGCCTTTGATCTTCCATGCGTCTCAGTGGATTCGTCGGCGCCACGTCGAGTGTCCCTGTCCAGCTTTCGCGGACGGTGGCTGGTGCTCGTCTTCTATCCGCGCGATTTCTCGTTGGTGTGTCCGACGGAGCTGACGGCCCTGAGCAATCGGATGGAGGAGTTTGGACGATGCGGGGCGGACATCCTCGGGGTCAGTGTCGACTCGATCGAATCGCATGAACGATGGCTGTCAACGCCCACCGCTCACCGGGGGCTCTCAGGACTGCGTTTCCCCCTGGCCAGCGACGAGGATGGAGCGGTGTCCCGGGCGTACGGCGTGTACCTCGAGCAGCAGCACGTTTCTCTGCGCGGGTTGTTGCTCATCGACCCCAACGGCGTGTTGCAATATCAAGTAGTCCACAATCTGAGCGTCGGGCGCCGGACGGATGATATCCTGCGCGTCCTGTCAGCGCTGCAGACGGGGGGTCTGTGCGCCGAGGATTGGACGCCGGGTATGGCGACGGTCGATCCGACGTGCGTCCTGTGTCCGGGCAACATGGTTTCGCACTATCGAATCGAAGAATGTGTGGGAACGGGCGCGTTTGGGTCCGTCTTTCGAGCGCAAGACATGACACTCAAGCGGACGGTGGCGCTGAAGGTACTCAATCCGGATAATCCCTCGTCAATCGGCGCCGTGCTGGCCGAGGCTCGCGCGGCGGCGGCCTTGAACCACACGAACATTTGCACGATCTTTGCCGTTGACGACAGCGAAGGGATTCCCTTCATCGCGATGGAGTATGTGCGCGGTCAATTGCTGAGCGAACTGATCGATGCGGGACCCGTGCCGGTTCAGAAGACCGCGAACATCGGACGCCAGGTGGCGATGGGAATGGCCGCGGCCCATGCCATGGGAATCTCCCACGGCGACCTCAAGCCGGCCAACGTGATCGTGCGCGACGACGGGGTGGTGAAGATCCTCGACTTCGGTCTTGCCCGCCTGGGGGAGGGTTCACTGGACACCCGGGCGTCCGCCACCATCAAGGTGGGCAAGACAGGCCGGCTTCGAGGAACGCCGGCTTACATGTCACCGGAGCAGGCAGCGGGCGGCCGGGCCACGCGAAAGAGCGACGTGTTCGCGCTCGGCGTCATGCTCTACGAGTTGGTGACCGGCGAAGGCGCGTTCCTGGGGGAGACGATTCCTCAGATCCTCAGTCAGATACAGACGGTGGATCCCAACAAGCTCGCCGCGGCCGTGCCAGAGCCCTTCGCCACCGTGGTGAGCAGGGCACTCGTCTGCGACGCGCATGATCGCGATATCACGATGCAGGAAATCGCGGAGGCGCTGGCGTAGCCGGGTCGGCGTGACATGTTGGGGCAAGCCAAGCGCGAGGTGGAAGATCGTCGTGGAGTTGAGTAGCGCAACGACTTACGCAGGAGACAGCTGAGATGACCAGAGCACTCAAAGAGCCATCGACAGAAGCGCGATATACCCGCGCGGCGACCGTTGATGAGGTGCGGAGCACCGGCAGCAAGGTCGTGCAGGTCGACGGGAACACGATCGTGCTGTTTTGGCACGAAGACAGCATCTATGCCGTGGACAACCGCTGTCCGCACATGGGCTTCCCTTTGGACAAGGGCAGCGTGAGGGATTGCATCTTGACGTGCCATTGGCACCACGCGCGGTTTGACCTCGCCAGTGGGGGGACGTTCGACCCCTGGGCAGATGATGTGCGCGTCTTCCCTATTCAGATCCGTGATGGCGAGGTATGGGTGGATGTCTCACCACCTGGCGATCCGAGCGGGCATCACCGGCAGCGTGTAAGAGAGGGATTGGAGCGCAACATTCCGCTCGTGATCGCCAAGGCGGTCATTGGGCTCCTTGATCGAGGCGAAGATGCGGTTGAACCGTTCCGCATCGGGCTCGAGTTCGGCGCACGGCAGCGCGAGGCGGGTTGGGGTCAAGGGCTGAC
>JACZXL010000182.1 GCA_022571635.1 Planctomycetota bacterium | reverse complement strand
GCCTCGGCGAAGAGCTTGGCCACCTCGCCGATACGGCGAATGTTCTCAGCACGGTCCTCAGCGGAGAAGCCGAGGTTCTTGTTCAGGCCGTGGCGGACGTTATCGCCGTCGAGTCGATAGGCGTGCTTGCCCTGTTGGAGAAGCACCTGCTCCAGGGCGACGGCGATGGTGCTCTTGCCCGAGGCGGAGAGACCCGTCATCCACAGCGTCACGCCCTTTTGTTGCATGTTCTTGCGACGCTCGGCGGAAGTGACTTCGCCTTCGTGCCAAGTGATGTTCGTTGCGACTTGCTCGGTCATGGGGGGGTTGGTGGTTCGTAGTTGTTCGTAGCGCGTCGTGCTCTATGCACCGACGGGTTGTTCGGAGGTCGCCCATTTGATGAGCACGTCCGCCACTTCAGGTCGGCTGAACTCCGGCGGGGGACGTTTGCCTTGGGCGAGCAGCTCGCGGACTTTGGTGCCGGAGAGAAACACCTTCTCATCGGGGCCATGCGGGCAGGTCTTAGCGCTGGTCATACCTTCGCAGACGGTGCACCAGGCAGCGTGCTCGAATTTCAACGGCGTGATGCCGATCTCAGCCGGCGTGAAGTCGTCGAAGATCTTTTGTGCATCGTACGTGCCGTAGTAATCCCCCACCCCTGCGTGATCGCGCCCGACAATAAAGTGCGAGCAGCCGTAGTTCTTTCGAATCATCGCGTGAAGAAGGGCCTCGCGCGGTCCGGCATAACGCATCGCGCCCGGCATCACCGACAACATCGTGCAATCGGCAACGTAGTAGTTGTCGATGAGCACCTGGTAGCACGCCATGCGTACATCAGCTGGAATATCACCAGGTTTGGTCTCCCCCACCAGCGGATGGATGAGCACGCCGTCACAGATTTCCAGTGCGCACTTGGTCAGATACTCGTGAGCGCGATGAACAGGATTGCGGGTTTGGAAAGCCGTGATGGTCTTCCAACCCTTCGCGGCGAACGCCTCGCGCGTCTTGGCCGGCGGCAGACGAAACTCGGTGAACTGTTCGCCCGGCTCGACCTGGGGTGTCACGGTGATGACATGAATGGGACCCCCAACAAGCCAGGGCCCTTCGTCGAGCACGGCTTGGACGCCCGGATGGGCCTCGTCTTCAGTGCGAAAAACATTGGGGATTTCCAGCTTTTGGTCGTGCGGATAGATTTCTCGGACGTCGATGACAGCCAGGAGTGTGCCGTCGGCGTGGAACAGCGCAGCCTGCCCACCTTCGCTCAGGCTGGCCTTGGCCGCGTCATCAACGGCGAGCGTAATGGGGATGGGCCAGACGGTGCCATCGGCCAGCCGAGCCTCCCGGCAGATCGACTCGAAATCGGCCTTGCCCACGAACCCGTCCAAGGGGCTGAAGGCGCCGGTGGCGATCATCTCCAGATCGCACGCCTGCTTGGAGCTGAGTGTGATTTTGGGTAAGCCCGACGCTGCGGACGTGAGTTCCCGCGCGCGATCGGCGTCGGCGAAACGATTGATTAGTGTTCCCCCATGCGGCGGGATCAGGGGTGAAGCGGCCATGAATACTCCTCTCCCCTCTCCGTAGGAGCGACTCGGAAACAAGGGGAGCCGATGGTAGCCGGTTGCGGTAGCCGGGGCAATAGTAATCCTTCGGCGCGCACCGGGGTGAGCCTCACTCGTAGGTTGGGTGCGGCCGGCAGACGTGCGAGTCGGCACGACTAAGATAACCTGGAGTCAATCTGCCATCGGCCCGATCAGTCGCGAGAGCGCTGCGGCTTTGCCCGATAACGTAGCTGGACACGGATGAGCTGTTTTGCCTGTGACCCGAGGACGAGTACAACCCATGGCGAACGATGCTGTCGGCGCTGGGCTGGCTGCGGCCGCCGCGATCATCGAGCCGCGGCGACCGTACGACGATCTTCGTTTTGAAGAACTGGCCCGAGCCTACAACTACCAGCTGACTTCTGACAACAAACGGGTTTTCGCGAGGTTGGTCATCAAGGAATGCCAAGGACGCCCCTCCCCGGTACGTGTCCTAGACGTCGGGTGCGGCCGCGGTATCGGACGCCGTCCCGAATACCAGTGGGCGATCCGGTCCCACGCCGACGAGTTCTGGGGTCTTGATCCCGACCCGACAAGGGCTCCAACTGACGGACTGTTTGACCGTCACGAACACGCGATGATGGAGACCGCCGATCTTCCAACCAACTATTTCGATTTGAGTTATTCGTTCATGGTGATGGAGCATGTGGCGGATCCAGAGCAGTTCATGCAAGCCATGATGAACTGCCTCAACCCGGGTGGCGTGTACCTGTTTATCACCCCGAACAAGCGGCACTACTTTACGCGGACTGCAGCAGCACTCCACGCGCTGCACCTGGATGAAGCGGTGTTGCGCATGATTAAGAGGGGAGACGTGGAAGAATACCACTACCCGATCCAGTACCGGTTCAACGACGAGCGATGCATCGACGCCTGCGCTCGGCAGATTGGTTTTGAGAAGCCCGAGTATGCCTACGTCGAATCGGAGGGACCGCGGGGATACTTTCCAGGTCCGTTGCGGCTGATTTACCATGTGCTTAGCTTGAAACGAAAGATCATCCAGCATCCAGGATCGCTTGCCGGCCTGATATGTCGAATGACGAAACCCCGGTGAAGAACCTGCCCGGCGCCCTACGAGCGACTCGGACACAAGGGGAGCGGACGGTAGCCGGTTGCGGTAGCCGGAGTAATAGTCGGCCGACTGGGGTTCGCACCAGTCCCGTCACGCGCGAGTGGATCCCGGCACGATCAAGAGCCGTCCATTACCACGATTCGAACCGGCTACGTTCGCGGGTTCGACCTGTCCGTCGGTGCTGCTATGCTTGTGTGGAGACGGTCCGTGCTGCCGGTAACCCAGGCTGTTTGGCGGCTGTGGAATGTGTGGCGCTGACCAAATCCCACACGTTCCCACCGCTGCTAAGGCGACGGGTCATCGTCCAGAGGATCGATAGGAAGGATGGCTTCGATGCACTGAATTCGCCAGAGCTGGAAGCCGATGTACACGTGTAGCACATCGAAATGGTGCGAGATGAAGAGGGAGCGAACCTTGGTCCAGGCATCGCGACAACCGACCGATTGCCGCACGTTCGTGACTGGAGCCGCCTTGGGACACATAGGATCCAGTTCCATTGGATGAGGTATTGTCAGTGGCGAGTGGTCAACCGGACCTCTCGCGGCATACAAAGAGATCGATATGAGCAGAACGAAGATCGTCGCCACCATCGGCCCGCGCACGAATAACGCGGATTGCATCCGCGAGCTGCACGAGGCTGGCATGGACATCGCCCGGATCAACGGGGCTCATGCGAACCGCGAGTGGCATTCGGCGACGATCGATATGCTGCGCCGCGTCGTCCCGAACGTGCCGATCATCCTCGATCTGCCCGGCCACAAGGTGCGTACCGGGGATCTCGGTGACGGGCGGCGTTTCGACGCCGGCGAGCACGTGATCTTCACGACATCGACCGATGCGCCCGACGCGAAGAAGATCCCCGTCAGTGACACGGCCCTGCACGAGAATCTGGCGGTGGGCGCGGTCCTGCTGGCGGGCGACGGAGCGATCACCTTTACCGTGGTTGAGATCAAGGGTAAAGACGTGATCTGTCGGGCCGGGAGCGCCGGCACGCTGCAAAGCCGAACCGGAATCAACTTACCGACGATGCCGAAGACGGGCCTTCTTACCGATCGCGATCGTGTGCTGATCGAGTTCGCCAAAGACAAGGAAGTCGATTTCGTTGGCATCAGCTTTGTCGGCAGTGCCGAGCACGTAAACTGCGTGCGGACGAGCATCGGCAGAGCCTGGCCGCGCATCATCGCCAAGATTGAGAGCCAGGACGGTCTGGATCATCTTGAGGAGATCGTCGATGCCGCCGACGCCCTGCTGGTGGATCGCGGCGATCTGTCGGTGCAGACATCGCTTGAGAGTATGGTGATGTCGCAAAAGCATATTCTGAAGGTCGCGCGCTGCGCCGCCAAGCCGGTCATCGTCGCCACGGAGATGCTGCACACGATGATCGAGAACCCCGTGCCGACGAAGGCCGAAGTGAGCGATATCAGCAACGCCGTTCTTGACGGTGCTTCGGCGGTGATGCTCTCGGCTGAGACGGCCGTTGGAAAGTACCCGATCGAATCGGTGGCGATGATGCAGCGCATCGCGAGCGCCGCGGCCGCTCACGAACAAGCCGGTCTGGATCATCAAGTTGACGAAGGGCATCGGAGCATTCCCGCCGCGGTTGCCGACGCCGTGGCCCTGCTGAGCCGGCGGATGCCGGTCACGAAAATCGTGGCGATTACGGTCGCCGGCTTTGCCGCCCGCATGGCCGCCGCGAGCCGCCCGCGCCAGCCCATTCTTGCGGTGAGCAATGATCCCGTGGCCGCAAGGAGTTTCAATCTTCTGCCGGGAACGGAAGGCATCTACGTCGATGTTCAGTTCTCACGAACGAGCACCGATCACATCGCCAAATGCCTGGAGATCCTTTGGAGGCGGGGCAAGGTGGTTGAGGACGATCTTGTGCTCGTCACTTCGCTGAGCTATCCCAAATCAGGCAATCGAATGAACATGATTCAAATGCACCACATCGGCGATTTGCGCGACGCACTCCATTGGAAGGGCGCGCCGGTCGGCAAGACAATCGTGCGGGAGCGGTAAGTACATGCGTGGGTGGGATCAGCAAGGGAGTGAGGATCTGCCCTTTCTCCATCAAAGGGCATGGCCCCCGCGTTTGCAACAGCACCGCGCCCACCCGCGGAGTAGATGGAGCGGACAAGCATGACCATCAAAGAACACATGATTCGGGCTTCACACTACGCGACGTGGTTCCTCGGATCACGGTTTCCGAAGGCAATCCCACTGGTGTTCGTGGTGGCCTACCCGAGGAGCGGAACGACGTGGGTGGCTCACCTCGTTGCAGACTATTTGCAGTTACCCTTTCCAATACTGTCGCTGTTACCCGTGGGGTTTCCGGCGGTGGTGAAAGGCCATGATCGGGTGTGGAAGAGCTACCCCAGGGGCATCTACGTGCTTCGCGACGGTCGGGACGCCCTGGTTTCCATCTACTGGCGCGTTTCGCCGCGGCAGCGTCGCGCGCCCTCACGCTTCGCGAAAGAGGCCAACACTGGCGACAGCATCGCCGCCTTCGTAGAGCGGCAGCTCACCGCCAGAAAGCCCTTCTCTTCGCCCGTCAACTGGGATAAGCACGTCCGCTCGTACTTCGAAGTCAAGAACCCGAACGTCGTACTCGTGCGTTACGAAGACCTGCTTCGAGACGGGGAAACCACGCTTGCCAAAGCAATGGCGGAATTGACCGGGGAGGAGGCGGACCTTGGGCGCGTGCGAGATGCGATCAAGAAGTTCTCCTTCGAAAGACAGACGGGTCGCCCCGCAGGCGTGGAGGATCGCTCCGCCTGGTACCGCAAGGGACAGGCGGGCGACTGGGTCAATCTCTTCACGCGCGAAGCCGCCGAGATCTTCGATCGCTACTGCGGAGACACGCTGATCGCGGCCGGATACGAAGCTGATCATTCGTGGGTTGAATCATTCCGAGATCAATCTAGAGAACCTGCGCAGACTACGGTACCCTTGGGCACGGGGGGAAACACTGGGGCGGCCAGGTTTTCTCATCCTCAGGGGCCGGTCGATGGAAAGTGAAACCGGGGACCCACTCGAGCGTGCCGGCTAGCACACACGCTGCAACAACCGAAGCAGAGGTCCGGCGCAGCGCAGTATTGCTTGTGGTCCCTTCCTCCGATATCCTAACACCGCCGGCGGCGGCGCATGGCGCCGGTGAGGCGGCTTCGCGCCCATCGGAGGAGGTGAGCCTTGGGTGCGCAACACATTTGCCACGGCTTGCGGATTATTTCACCGCAAGTTACCTGTTTTCAAAGTGTTCGAGAAGCAGGCATGCGATCTTCCACGTTGACACGAAGCACAGGGTTTCCAATACACCATCGCCTGCGGCAAAAAGTCGTGGCGGTGTTGGCGCTCATGTTCGTGGCTCCTGTCACCTCGGCGCGGGGTGTGAGGTTCGTCGAGCACGTCATCTCGACCAACGCCGACCGCGCTTTTTCCGTCTTCGCAGCGGACGTGGACGGTGACGGCGACATGGACGTCCTCTCGGCCTCAGCGCTCGACGACAAGATCGCGTGGTACGAGAACGACGGCGGCTCACCGCCGGTGTTCACCGAGCGGATCATCTCGACCGACGCCGACGGTGCCCGCTCCGTCTTCGCCGCGGATGTAGACGGGGATGGCGACACGGACGTCTTATCGGCCTCGAATCTTGACGACAAGATCGTCTGGTATGAGAACATCGGCGGCTCGCCGCCGGTGTTCACCGAGCGGGTTATCTCAACCACCGCCGACGGTGCCGACTCCGTCTTCGCGGTGGACCTAGACGGGGACGGCGACACGGACGTCCTGTCCTCATCCCATTCTGACGACAAGATTGCGTGGTACGAGAACAACGGTGGCTCGCCGCCGGTGTTCACCGAGCACTGGATCTCGACCGCCGCCGACGGCGCCTGGTCCGTCTTCGCGTCGGACGTGGATGGGGACGGCGACATGGACGTCCTGTCCGCATCCCATCATGACGACACGATTGCGTGGTACGAGAACGACGGTAGCTCGCCGCCGGCGTTCACCGAGCGAATCATCTCAACCGTCGCCGACAGCGCTGCGTCCGTCTTCGCGGCGGATGTGGACGGCGACGGCGACACCGACGTCCTCTCTGCGTCATGGCGGGACGACAAGATCGCGTGGTACGAGAACGACGGCAGCTCACCGCCGGTGTTCACCGAGCGGGTCATCTCGACCAACGCCGACTACGCCTTCTCCGTCTTCGCGGCGGACGTGGACGGTGACGGCGACATGGACGTCCTCTCGGCCTCAGTGTTCGACGACAAAATCGCGTGGTACGAGAACGACGGCGGCTCACCGCCGGTGTTCACCGAGCGAGTCATCTCGGCCGCCGCCACCAAAGCCCGGGCCGTCTTCGCGGCGGACCTGGACGGGGACGGGGACATGGACGTCCTCTCGACCTCGCAGGGTAACCACAAGATCGCGTGGTACGAGAACGTGGGTGAACCACCATCGATCCCGGGCGACCTCGATGGCGATGGGACGGTTGGCGTCAAGGACCTGCTTATCCTCCTGGGGTTGTGGGGCATGTGCGCTGACTGCGACAATTGTCCGGCCGATCTGGACGACGACTGCACGATCGGCGTCGCGGACCTGCTTATTCTCCTTGGCAATTGGGGGTGACCTGCCAGCACAGGCGACCACTGTGCTCGATGGTGCGGCCCGGTTTTCCTGGTAGCAGCTACGTGACCGCCTTGTGAGTCCGGTGCTCGGACGGGGGCATCGCGCAAGGGGCAAAACGTAGTCTCGTCATCCCCGTCTTCACGTCTCCAAGGGGGGTATCGGACACGGCCTTCTCGATTCGCTTTCGTGATTGCTCTCGCGTTGGCCTGGGGGTGCGGCCGCACGGCAGATGTCGCATAGAATGACAACGCAGTGTCTTGCCAATTAGGCCATCACGTCGCAGAACAAGGAGTGGGACTGGGAATCGCCAACGTATGGCGATACGAAGACATGGTCCGGAACGGCGAGCCCGATCATTCCTGGGTCGAATCCTGGGACCAGACACCTGACGTTGCCATCCGTGCCCCATCGCACGCGGCAGCCGGAGGGCAGTTATGAGACTCCCGGACTTTCTCATCATCGGGGCCATGAAGGCGGGGACCACATCGCTATATCGCGACCTGCTGGCCAACCCTGCGGTGTTTATGCCCATCGACAAGGAGCCGTGGAACCTCGCACGCGACGACGTCTGCCAACCCCAGGGACTTCGGCAGTACGCGAAGCTCTTTGAGAAAGCAAAGGCGCATCAAGTCTGCGGGGAGGCCTCCACCGTCTACAGTCAACTGCCTGATATCACCGGCGTGCCCCAGCGGGCCCGA
>JACZXL010000181.1 GCA_022571635.1 Planctomycetota bacterium | reverse complement strand
CGGCGAACCAAGGCCGCGATGCACGATTCATCAGCGAGCGATACGACATTCCCTTTGAGACGTTGCGATACTACGACTTCCCCGACCGGATCGCACAGTCATCGACGCAGGCTGTGTTCTTGAGCTACTACTTTCACTGGGATTCCGCCAAGCACTTAGAGATCGCGCGGAAATACGGCTTTGAATCACTCGATGGGCCCGCCGAAGGAACATACCGAAACTACGTCGGGCTCGATGAGAAGATTCACCGCATTCATCAATACTTGAAGGTGCTGAAGTTCGGCTACGGACGGGCGACGGATCATGCGTGCGAGGACATCCGAAACGGGCGCCTCACGCGCGAGCAGGCCAAGCTTCTCGTCCAAGAGCACGATCTTGAGGATGTGTCCGACTATTTTCTCGACGATGTCGCTCAGTACCTCAATATGACCAAAGCGACATTGCTCGCCGTTGTGGGGCAGTACCGTAACTTGGATATTTGGCAGCGCGAGGCGACGGGTCGCTGGTCGATACCGGGTCACTTGCAGAACGACAGCTCGGGCGTCGCTGCCGAGATCGCAACCGCCGGCGCTCGGTGAGCACCGCTCGTTGCCGAAAAGGATGGAAAGGATCATGGAACTGACGAAGAACCAACCCCCGCGGACGTTCCAAGTTGGCGCCGACCAACAGATTCAAATGACCGATTGCGCGCGCATTGAGCTGCAACCCAACGAGCAAGTCACGTTCGTTACGGAGTCGGGCAACGAATACGACGTTGCGCGGACGGAATTCGGTTACTACGCGACGCCTTCGCTCAATGGACGGCTCCGCGAGCACGGTTTCCGGGCGGTATTGACGAAGAACAGTCGCGGCCGGTTCTATGTCATGCTCGTCGAACAAGGCAAGGAGGATGCATTTGACCGCTACCTGTCGACGCAGCACATGATCGTTGTCTGTCGGCTCGACGATGATGAAGTGCTGGCGCAACTCGAGCGGGCAAGAAGCCGCCGCAACGATTGATCTGCTGCTCCATGCGGAACTGAAGATGTCCGAGGCAAGGCACGCTCACGAAGCGGGCTACTTGCGATTTAGGCGTCCCCGGATCGGCCCCTTATCGTCTTGCCGTAGTCCAGCGCGGTCGCGGCCGCCATCCCGATCACCTAGGCAACCTGGGCCCACCGTCACCCGGTAATCAGGGCTATCCCAACTCACAGGTGGGTTGCCGGTGACCTGGCCACACATCAGGTCGGCGGTGGCTATTAGCCGATACTCATAACCGATCTCAAACCCCTCTGCACCGGGCGCACCGGATACGAGCAAAGAGTTCCCATCAGCCGGATCAACGGCGTAAACAAAATCCGTTGATGAGAGCAGTACGAACGGATCGGTTGTACAGGCAGTTCTGCGCTCAATGGTCAGGGGCGCATTGGCGTTGAGCGTAATCGGTCCATAGTGTCGCAGGATCACTTGAAGATCGGGATCGGCGTCTTTAGGCCACACCGTGTCGCCGTTGGCGGGCACACATGATTCATCGTGCAGATCAAAGGGAGCGAGGCCAATCGATCCGCCACCGAGCGATTCGGCGGTGTTGGTGTAGCCCGGCCCGGTCAGTATGACTTGATTCGGATCGCCGTCGAATCCGATCTTGACCGGTGCGTTCCACACCGCGTCTGGAATGTTGTCCGCATTGAATATGATCTGCGTCGTCAAGCCGCCGACAGGCACTTCGAGCGTGCGGTTCGAGCCGGTGTACCCCCGGCCGAATGTGATTGTCGCATCCAATTCGACGCTGAACCGTAGTTCGCCGCCTGATGGCTGTGAGCTCATCGTACGAACGTCAAGAGAGCCCACAAATCTGTCAACAATGATCTTAGAGATTGTCCCTGTGCCGTTGTTTACGTGACCATTGATATATGCATAAAGGTTGTTGGCCCTGGTGATGTGGCGGATGTAATGTTTGGCCTCAATCAGGATGGGTGATTCCGGTGTGCCGATGTCCCCATCCGCAGAAACAAACGCAATTCGGCCGAACGGAGCACGAATATCGCCGAAGATGTTGCCGTCGGCTTTGACCTTCGTGATCCCGCGTGCGGCGTTATCCGGCGTGGTCGCGATAATGTCACCGATGACATCGCCGCCCAATAGAATGTCCCCGATCGCCTCGACCATGACCAGCCCCACGTCCCCATCAACCTCAACCCGGTTGAGCAAATGCTCGCCATCTGCGGTCTCGAGGATGTTGTAGACGGTGTCGATCTTCAGATCAGGGTTGTCACAACTGGGCAGCACCCGCACGACGACCGGCGATCCGGCGGGCGGACCGGCCACGTCGATGTACAGGTGATCGATAATCTCCCCGCCACTGGTCGGATGGATCTCAAAGAAGCTATAGTCGTAAGGTGCATAGAGGTCCAGGAGGTATACGTCGAAATGGTTGTTCCCCAAATCAACCACTTGATAGGCCCCTGGCGGGATGTTGGGGTCGCAAGCGTTGCCAGTCACGATGACGCCGCCGTCGCCGCCCCCGCCGTCATCGCTACAGCCTTCCAACGGGCCCCATAGACCGAGAATGATCAGCAGGTCGCCCACCCCGACCATACCGTCGTTGTCGATATCGGCCGGGCACCCTTCGCACGATCCCCATGACCCGAGCAGAATGAGGAGGTCGGCGACGCCAACGGCGTCGTCGCCGTCAAGGTCGGCGTCACAATCCGAGGGCAGACCGTCGAAGCTCGTGAAGCCGATTCGGTAACGGAAGGATTGAATCGAGAATTCCGATACGCCCGGACTGGAAGTTGTGGCAAGTACCATTCGGACATTGCCATTGGGTGCGGCCAGGGCGTCGTAGTTCCATTGCAAACAAGATTCGTCATCGACAAATAACTCGACCATGTCCTGTCCATGCTTCTCGACTCGATATGTGTGAAGTCGATCTGTCGTATCGAGCGAGCATTTCGCCGTTTTCCCGCCGTCTGTGATCCAATCGAGCGGCCCACCTGTTCGCACGAAGCCAACGGCATCCTCTGTGACCGCGATGATGACGAAGCGATCATCGTCCTGGAATCCGCACATCCACACCAGGTCGATATTGTGAGGTGGAGTGGAATCTGCGCCCGGTGCAGCCTGTCCGACCACTTCATACACTCCATCTTGCGACGAGCAGTCAAACACATCCCAATGGCAATAGGCAGTGCGAAGGCCGTTGGGCGGATCGCTCTGCTGGTTGGATTCGTCGATGATATGGAGAATGCCGCTTTCGATTTCTCCTTCGATCCACTGATCGCTGCCACACCCACTGATCCATGCCGGCGTCGCCTGGTCGGGCAACAAGCCTTGCGCGGCGTCGTAAAGGACGGTCTCGTGTATCTTGTCGCAGTTCTGGGCCGACACCGAGGTAGTCAGCCCGCATAAGGCCATCCCGGCGACCCCGATCGAGACCCGGCGGCTGAACCGCCGCGGTCGCGCGCATGTGTTCCCACTGAGCATCATCTTTCTCTCTCTCAATCCTCAGCGCACCAACGATCGCCGAGCCGTCCAACCCTCCCGGGCGACCGTCTCGTTCCTGTGATTCGCCTAGGTTCCAATAGCAAGATGAAGCCGTGCGTCGCGTTGTCAAGGTTTTTCCGGGTGCGAGCGTCAATGGATGTGTCCGACCTTGTTTACGCAGACCGCACCAACGCTCCATCCTGCCGAGACTGTTGCGGTCGGCCGCCCGCAACGCCTGGGGACCGACCGGCTGGGCGCGCGTCGTCTCTTCAAGGCCGGGCGTTTGCCCCACCGCAGGTGGCCCGAAACTCCGGTCCCACGCCGCAGATCGCCGATCTAGACGGCGTGGGCACTGAGCACAAGATTCTCAGCCTTGCCGAGGCCGAGGCTTCCGTTCGCGCGGCGCAGCGTGGGGGCGACACGGTCGCACTCTGTCACGGCTGCTTCGACATCGTCCACCCCGGCCACGTTCGGCACCTTCAACACGCCGCCAAGCTGGGTGATCGGTTGCTGGTGACAATCAGCGGCGACTCGATGGTGGACAAGGGAACAGGCCGACCGCTCATCCCACAGGAGTTGCGGGCCGAAAGCCTCGCCGCCCTCGACTGCGTCGATTGGGTGGCCGTCAACCCGGAGCCGACCGCGGCCGACTTGCTCCACATCATCCGCCCGGACATTTATGTCAAGGGGCGAGAGTATGAACACAACCGCGATCCTCGGTTTCAGGCGGAGAAGCACGTCGTCGAGAGCTACGGCGGCCGAGTCGTGTTCTCCTCCGGCGATGTTGTGTTCAGCTCGACCGCCCTGATCAATGCAATGGAGCAGACGGTCGATCCGGCCCACAGTCGGCTACGGCAGCTCATCGCCCAACAAGAAATCGACGTCGACTCCGTCGATCAGTTCATCAATTCGTTTCGGGGAAAGCGCGTGGTTGTCGTCGGCGAGACCATCATCGACACCTACGTGATGTGTAATCGGCCGGAGGTGGCCGGCGAAGCGCCGTTGATGACGTTGCGCCCGGTGGAGTACCGAAGCTTCGACGGCGGTGCGGCGATTATCGCCAAGCATCTGGCCGCAATGGGTGCTCGCCCGACAATGATCACCGCCCTGCCGTCAACGCCCGAGACGGCTGCCTTGCGACAACGTCTGGCACGGCTCGGGATCGAGACGCAAGCGATCGAACACGCCGGGCCGCTCATCGAGAAGCAGCGGTTCAACGTCGGCTCGATCAAGGTGATGAAGCTCGATCTTGGCGAGCCGATCACGCTCGACGCCACCGGTCAATGCCAACTGAAGCGTATGGTGCAGGAAGCTGCGAACCAGTCAGAGGCGGTGATCATCGCCGACTTCGGACAGGGTCTGTTTACCGACGCATTCATGACCGAAATGTGCGAGCTTCTGCGCCCATGTACGGACCTGCTCGTCGGGGATGTCAGTGGACGGCGCTCCAACCTGCGGTCGATGCACGGCATGGACCTGTTGTGCCCCAGCGAACTGGAGATTCGCGAGGCGCTGCATGATTACGACGAGGGCCTGACGGCCGTGGTCTGGCGGCTTCTGCACCTAACGAACACGCGGTCGGCCATCATCACTCTTGGCGGCGACGGATTGATTGCGTTCGATCGGGCCGCGGGCGCCGAGGCTGATGCGGACGACTGGCAGACGCGGCTCACCGCCGAGCACGTTCCCGCGCTGGTTCCATATGCGATCGATCAGCTCGGCTGCGGCGATGCGCTGCTCGCGGCGGCAACGTTGACGCGAGTCTGCGGCGGTTCCCTGACACTCGCGGCGCTGCTCGGCGCCGTGGCCGCCGCCGCACAGTCCCAGCAGCTCGGCAATGCGGTCATCGGCGCCGTTGATCTTCGCAAGGGAATCCGCAGGCTCTGCGAGGCGCAATTGACCTACGTGGCGCAGCCTGAAGCCGAACTCGTGTGCTTGCCTCGTGATCAGCTACATCTTGCCCACACATAATCGTCCCGACCGACTGGCCAAGTCGCTCACCCACATCGGTCGACTGTGCGCTGATGATCATGCGCAGCTCGGCGGCGCCGAAGTAGTCATCGTCGATAACGCCTCCGATGCGCCGCCCACGCTCCCCAAGCGGCTCGCCAACGGTCTGCCCGTTCGATCGTTTCGCATGGCGTCGAATCAAGGTGCGGCCGCGCGCAACTTCGCAGCCGAGCAGGCACAAGGCGACTGGCTCATCATGCTCGATGATGATTCCTATCCGCTCGATACGGATTTCATCACTGTGCTTGACGAAGCGCCCCCGGACGTCGCCGCGATCGGCGCCGACATCCGTCTTCCCGACCAACGCCGCGAAGCCGGCGGACTGCCCGAGGTCTTCGTCGGCTGCGGCGCGGCGATTCGCCGACAGGCTTTCCTTGATGTCGGCGGGTACGACCCGAGTTTTCATTATTACGCAGAAGAATACGACCTCTGTGCGAAGCTGCTGTTGGCCGGCCATCGTATCGTGCACGATGAGCGCTTCCGCGTGAAGCACGACAAGGTCTCCGCCGGGCGGGATATGAATGTCATCCTCAAGTATCTCGTGCGGAACAACGGGTGGATCGTTCAGCGCTACACGCCCCCGGAACAACGAATCACAATGCTTCACGAGACGATTGTTCGTTACGGACGCATCGCTGAGCTTGAATCGGCCCAAGCGGGCTATCTACAAGGTCTGACGGAACTGTTTGGAACACTTCAAGAGCAACCACAAAGGCAAATGCCCCAGCCTCTGTTCGATCGCTTTACCGGTCTATCCCACGCCCGCCGAACTCTTGCTGAGTCGCCGCTGGTTACCGAGCACACGCACATCGCCATCGTTGATGAAGGTAAGAACGCCTGGGCTGTAAAACAGGCCCTGCGAGAAGTCGGGGCAACGATCGTCGATGAACAATCAGATGCCCAACTGTTCGTCATCGGCACACTCTCACCCGGCCCGATGCAGGATGCCTACGAGCGTCGACGGTCCTGTGCTCAAGACGTGCTGATGCCTTGGTCGTCGGCAACCACGCCGTCTTTTGGAGTTACGTGTGGTTCTGTCCGATGAACAGCACGGCGCTTTCACTGCCGTTTGCCGGGAGATGCCGCTTCTATGACCCAGATCGCTGAGGATCTATTCAAGGCCCAGTACGGAGAGGACAAGCTTCTCTGGGAGATGTTCAACCAACGGCGCGAAGGATTCTTCATTGAGGTCGGCGCCTGGAACGGAATCTCCCTCAGCAACACGTACTTTCTGGAGCAGATGGGGTGGACCGGCATACTCGTCGAACCATTGCGCGAACTGTTCGAGGATTGCGTGCGGAATCGCCCTCGCAGCCGGGTTGTCCATGCCGCTTGTACGGCGCCGAACCAGGGGGCAACGATCAAGTTCACGCGCGTCGTCGGCAACGAGATGCTCAGTTGCATACACCCCGAACCGGCGCATGCCCAGCGGTGTCGCAGCGAGGGCCGGCAGTTCGAAGAGATTGAGGTTCCGGCCGTTACGCTTGATCGATTGATCGTGCGCGAGCGCAACGGCCCCTGGCCGGGTCCCGGTCCTTGGAAGCCGAAAGTCGGGTGGCAGATTGACCTCGTTTCGATTGATGTCGAAGGCGGTGAAATGGATGTCCTGAGTGGCTTTACCCTTGACCGCTTCAAGCCACGGGTGCTGCTGATCGAGAACAACCTCCCCAGCGGAGTTGCGGTGGCGCAGTACCTGCAAGGCTTCGGCTACAAGCGCATCCACCGACAAGTCATCAACGATTTCTATGTGCGCGAAGACTGCATCGCCAAATGATCGCGATCACATATTCCCTAAGCGCCTATCGATACTTCGATGTGCTCGGAAACGCTCTGGCATTCAGCGTGGAGGCCGGCTTGTGAAGGCAGCTGGGAACGCCTGCGCTGCTGCCAATACTCGCCGACTAAGTCCAACACGCTTTGCATTCGATTCGTCCAGGTATGATCGCGCAGTGTTCGTGCTCGACCTGCCTCTGCCAGCTCTTCCACCGGCCGATAGTTCTCCGGGGAGCCGAGGCCGCGGCCACCCGCCACAATGATCTGCGCGTCCTCCAGCCGAATGATGCGAAGTACGACGTGATCGCGAGCTACAAAGTGGCCGACTCGCCGACCTGGGCGCATCCGGTGGTCGTCGACGGCCAGATCCTCGTCAAGGACAAGACGACGCTTGCGCTGTGGTCGTTGCGCCCGTGAGCCGGCCGATCATGTTCGGCGGCCGGTCGATCGCTTCTTCAGGCGCGCGTCGTTGGCGGGCTCGATCGTCGTGATCTGGACGAGGTTGATGATCATCCAGTCGCGGGCGATGGCGTCGCCGGTGCGTGGCGTGGCGAGCGGCCGGGATCCTTCGATCTGGGCCAAGCCGACGAGGAGGTGGCGGTCGGCGACGACGACCTGGTCGGGGTGGCGGACAAGCACGGACCGGCCGTCCGACAGGCCGACACGCATGGGGGCGAATGGCTCCCCCTTGAGGAGCTTTCTGATGTCGCCGGGCCGCCTCATACGATCATCCTATCGCGCTC